>NZ_JCAKNA010000001.1:0-218218 GCF_059515885.1 Acinetobacter sp. FY683
GGCTTTGTTGCATAAAGGCTTGAAAGGCTGAGCTCCCCTAGGTGAGCCAAATTTAAGAGACAACTTGGGTATGAGGACGACCTAATTCTGTGAATTTATTCAAGACTGCCATGCGTGCGTGGATCTCATTCACCTGACTAGGAAAACTCCTTGCTGTTAATTTATCGCCTAATAATTTGATGCAATGCATCTTCGTTTCAACCAAACTCCGACGGTGATAACCAGACCACTTTTTCCAAAGCGATCTACCTAGACGTTTGACTGTCTTTAATAACTCGTTCCGCTCGATAGACCTCGCTTGCTGATCTTTCCAAGGCTTTGCATTTTTCCTCGGTGGAATGATCGCATGTGCATCTCGATCTAAAATGACTTGTCGGCAATGCTTTGTGTCATAAGCACCATCTGTATAAACAGAATCAATTTTCTCATCCAAGGGAATTTGAGAAAGTAAATCTTCAAGTACTTGAGAATCACCAACATCATTTGTAGTGAGCTGTACAGCACGTATTTGAAGAGTTTTAGCATCTATAGCAATATGCAGCTTACGCCATTGACGACGATATTCAGCCCCATGTTTCTTGCATTTCCATTCACCTTCACCTAGAAACTTCAAACCAGTAGAGTCTACGAGTAGATGCAGACCATCACTACTTTTTTCATAGCTAATCGCAATATCAATATGTTTTTGTCTTCTGCAAAGCGTAGTGTAATCCGGCGCTGTCCAATCTAATCCAGAGAGTTTAATCAGACTTTGAACAAAACCTGTGACCATACGTAAAGAGAGTCGAAATAGAGATTTGATCATTAAGCAGCATTGAATCGCTGTATCGGAGTAGGTCTGATTTCGACCTTGCTTGCCTTGTGATTGTGCATACCACTGGGTCTTTGGATCAAACCAAATGGAAATATTACCCCGGTTGATTAAGGCTCGATTATAGGATGACCAATTGGTTGTACGATAGATTTTAGGGGCAGGTTTATTCATTTTGAAATTATATTGCTGAATAAGCCTTCCATGCTAGGTTTGTGCAACAAAGCCGTTATGCAGCTATTTACAGTTGCACTAATGATCGAAGAATATTAAAAGCTAGAATGACTTTATCTACACCAGTGAGTGTTCCTACTGGTCAAAATGCTTATCAATTACCAAATAACCCCAACTTGGCTGTTGCTGTAAGAGTAGCAGATACAGGTGGGGCTTTGGCTAATATTAGTACAATACCTTATAATGTGATTAATTATGCAGGACCAACAAATGGAATTAAAATTGAAGTAACAACGTACTTAAAAAAGGGTTACTCATCACAGGATTTTATAACAATAACTTCACAGCCTATTGCAGAACTTTACTTAACGGATACTTCAGGTAATGATCTAAATGTAGCACGGTTTACAATATATTATACAGTTAGCTCTGGTAATATTACTCTTGTTGAATACACATGCAGTTTAAGGTCTAGTACATATTCTGTTGCATTAGAAAATGTTTCTATGCGTTATTTACCCGCTGTGGGTCAAGATTCAACTCTAACTCCAAAAAATTTAGATTTAACAATTGATTGCCCTTATTTACAAGATGGAAAAAACCGAGAAATTAAAGCTTATATTACAGATGGTTTATACCCAATAAATTCAACCAGTATTTTAAGAAATAAAGAAGGTGTAGGTTTTGCGACTGGTGTTGGTGTACGTTTAAGAAACACGGTGGGCAATATCATTAATTTAGACCCAAATGAATCAAAAGCATTGAATAAATGGACATTTTCGAATATTGGAACGAGCCAAGTTATTTCACATCAGCTAAAAGTAAATTACGCACGAACAGCCAATCAAGTTACAGCGGGAAATGTAGAAGCAAAAGCATTACTGAATATTGTTTACGATTAAGTATATAGGTGGGTGTGTTTAAATCCTGAATTTGCATTAGAATGAAATGTAATTAGGGGGAAATATATGCAAAAATTTAGATCAAAAAAAGAATGGTGGGTATTGGCTTTTGTTATTTGTATGACTGGTTTAATTGTTCAGTTATTAGTTACTATGTATGCCAAAGGAAATATTTCGGCTTATCCAGTTCATGCGGTCACTTATATGCTAACTGTAGTTATTTTATGGTGGCCAATATTTAATACACGCTATGTTGTAGATGAAGAATATTTAATTATTCATAGTATGTTTTTAAAATGGAAAATTAAGAAATCAGATATTCAGAGTATTTCGGTAACAAATAATTCGGTTGCATCACCTGCATTATCGTTAGATCGCTTGAAAGTCGATTATATAAAAGATGGAAAATCAAAATTTGTATTGGTATCTCCTAAAGCCAAAACAGCATTTTTAACAGCTTTAGGTTTAAGTCTACAAAGTTAATTTATGTCATTTGATGCTTCATATTAAAAAAGAGATTTTATAGGTCTCTTTTTTATTGTTTAAGATACTTATGTTTGTATTAAAAAGAAGTTACTTGAAAAATAGATGAAAATCATCACATCATATTGTCGAAAATTAGATAGAAATTAAGGCGCAGAGTGAACGAAAACGCACGAGAAAATATTGAAAAAATTCTAGCGAATATGACAAGTTTGCCTGGTGTTTACCGTATGCTCGGTAAAGATGGCGAGTTGCTATATGTCGGAAAAGCCAAGAATTTAAAAAATCGTGTAGCAAGTTATTTTGTCAAAACAATAGAGCATCCGAAAACTCAAGCCTTAGTCGCTCGTATTTATGATATTGAAACGCTAATAGTTCGCTCTGAAACTGAAGCCTTATTGCTTGAACAAAACCTTATTAAACTACATCGTCCGTCATACAATATTATGTTGCGAGATGACAAGTCATACATCTATATTTTTATTTCGGCAGATAAGCCATATCCAAGAATTGCAAGTGGTCGAGGGAAGGGTAAGCATCAAGTTGGAAAGTTTTTTGGACCTTATCCGAGTGCTTATAATGCACGAGATACATTGGTTGTTTTACAAAAACTATTTAATGTTCGCCAATGTGAAAATAGCTATTTTTCACAGCGTAAACGACCGTGTTTGCAGTATCAAATTAAGCGTTGTTCTGCGCCATGTGTGGGGCTTATTTCTCCAGAAGCTTATCAAGATGATATTAATAATTCGATTCGCTTTTTACAAGGTGATACTAAAGAGTTAAACCAAGAACTCATTACAAAAATGGAAGCCGCAGCAGAAGCATTGGAATTTGAAAAAGCTGTTTTTTACCGTGATCGTATGGCGCTACTTCGTGATGTACAGGCACAACAAGCCATTTATAAAGTAAAGGGCGAGGCAGATATTATTGCCATTGCTTATCATGCAGGGGTAACCTGTGTGCAAATTATGCATGTACGTAATGGTAAAATGCTAGGTGGAAAAAGCTATTTCCCAGATATGCAAGGTGATGATTTAGGGCAAATGCTCTCTGACTTTTTAGCGAACTTTTATTTCCAAGTTGCGGATGAAGTTCCTGCGGAACTTATTGTAAATACCGAAGTTCCAGATAGAAAAGAACTTGAAGATGCATTTCATCAACATTTCGAAAAGAAAGTTCATATTAAGCACAATGTACGTGAAACACGTGCGGAGTGGCTTGAGCTTGCGGAAATGAATGTGCAGCACGCAATTAAAGGAAAACTTGCGAATCACTTTGAATTAAATGAACGTTTTCATCAGCTTGAACAAGTGCTAGGTAGACCTATCGACAGCATAGAATGCTTTGATATTTCACATACGATGGGTGAAGCGACAATTGCATCTTGTGTAGTATTTGATAGTGGTGGTGCTCGAAAACGAGATTATCGTCAATTTTCAATTAATGATATTACCGAAGGCGATGATTATGCAGCAATGCGGCAAGCTTTAACACGTCGTTATAAAAAGGCGATGTTGCCTGATTTACTACTGATTGATGGTGGTAAAGGGCAGTTGCATATGGCAATGGAGGTGATGCAGGACTTAGGCTTAGATGCATTTATGGTGGGTGTGTCTAAGGGAGAAGGGCGTAAACCTGGATTGGAAACTTTACACTTTACTGATGGTGAAAAAATTCAATTGCCTGAAGATCACAAGGCACTTCATTTAATTCAACAAGTTCGAGATGAAGCCCATCGTTTTGCAATTACTAAGCACAGAGCCAAACGAGATAAAAAGCGTGGTTCATCTATACTTGAAGTAATTCCAGGGCTTGGACCAAAGCGTCGTCGTGATTTACTTACGCATTTTGGCGGAATTCAAGGGGTATTGAAAGCATCCGAAAAAGAGCTGACTTTAGTCCCAGGGTTAGGGGGTGTCATGGCACGCACAATTTATAAAATTTTGCATGAGTAGAGCATTAAACGGAGGTGGCTTGAAAAAGTTTTCTTCGTGACACTGTTGGTGATTTCGTATAAAGTGAGCGCTATTAACAATGGATAAAACCTTAACATTTATGTGAATGAAAATTCATATAAAGAGGAAAAATTGGCGGTATCTATGACCACAGGTCGAATCCTAAATATTCCAAATATATTAACTTTAGCGCGTATTGCTCTAATACCTGTATTTTTATTGGTGGCGTATTGGCCACCTGCAATAGGTGTAAATGAGCATGTCGGTGGTATGACTCGTCACTTAATTCTTACTGCTATTTTTGTTGTTGCTGCGGTAACTGATTGGTTTGATGGCTATTTAGCGAGAACCTTAAATCAGACTTCTGCATTTGGTCGTTTTTTAGATCCTGTTGCAGATAAATTAATGGTGGCAGCTGCTTTAATTGTTCTTGTGCAATGGCAACCGTCTATTTCTATGGCATTTGCTGCAATTGTGATTATTTCACGTGAAATTACAGTATCTGCATTACGTGAATGGATGGCAGAACTTGGTGCACGTACAAATGTTGCGGTATCGACTGTTGGTAAATATAAAACTGCATTTCAAATGATTGCAATTTCAGTATTTCTACTGAACTGGCCGCCTTTAGAAATGTTAGCTTATGCCTTGTTATATACTGCTGTAGTATTAACTTTATGGTCAATGTTTATTTATTTAAAAGCTGCGTGGCCGTATTTGAAACAACCTTAATTGCTATGTTATATACAAAAAAAGCTCCGATTATGGGAGCTTTTTTATTGTTGTATTTATTGATAAATGAGATTTTCAACAAATTACGATGATATTTTGATTTATGAAGAATGGATAAGTTAAGCTCAATAAAAACAATTTGAAATAACATAATTATGAACTTTGAATTATTTGAACCTGAACAACAAGATAATATTTTACCTTGCGATGGCGTGGTGAGAGATTTTGGTTTGGTTGTAAATACGGAGCAAAGTGAAAAATATCTACAATACTTTTTACAGCATTTAGCTTGGCAACATGATGAAGTTTATTTGCATGATCAATATTTCAAGACAGATCGTAAAGTTGCTTGGTATGGAGATGAAGATTTCCAATATCATTATTCGGGGACTTTAAAACAAGCATTGATTTGGAATGCTGGATTATTTCGGTTGAAACAACATATTGAAACACTGGTCGGGCATTCTTTTAATTCTTGTTTGGCAAATTTATATGAAAATGGTATGCAAGGTATGAGTTGGCATAGTGATAATGAAGAGTCTTTATCACCTAAAACAGCAGAAGAAACAGTTATTGCATCTTTGAGTTTTGGAGCAACACGTAAGTTTAGTTTTAAGCATAAATTTAAAGAGCATAAAGCAGATATATTGTTACAGAGTGGGCAGCTTATTGTGATGCGTGGGCAAACGCAACATTACTGGAAACATGCTCTAATTAAGTCGACTAGAATATTAGAACCTAGAGTTAATTTAACTTTTCGATATTTTTATCCTAAAAAATAGATGTCATCAAAAAGCCCACTTAAATGTGGGCTTTTTTAAAGTTTAAATCGTTTATTTATAGTCTTTGAGTTTCAGATGTATTGGTCAAGCTTGCGAATTTTTTTTCAATTAACGCGGCATTTTCCTGCAAAATTGTAATAAGTTTTTCAATATTCACAAACTCAAAACGATTTTTTGAAGCTAATAATGTCAAAGCAAGAGGTGGCTCTTTACTTGAAAATTTAACAGGAACAGAAACACCTGAAATGTTGGGGTCAACTTCACCGTTTGAGAAGTAGTAACCTTGTTTCTTAATTTTTTTCATCTTATTTAAAAAGCTTTCTTGATCATGTGCAAAATCAACCTGAGCTAGTTCTTTAGAAAAGCGTTGGTAGTAATCTAAAATTGCTTGTTTAGGTAAATGTGCAATCATCACTTTTGCAGAGGAACCCATATAAACAGGGCGAGGACAGCCACGACCATAAGATAAAAACATCGTATTTTTAAAAATTTCATCATGTAAATCGATACATGAGTCATGGTTGAGATGTGTTAATAAGCATGAAAATTCAGTTCTTTCTACAATTTCCCGCATAAAAGGCATGCTAATTTGTATTAAGGGATCTGTGGTACGAGAAATATAGTCAAGTACGGCAATCTTTGAACCTAAGGTGTAGTCGCCCGATGTACCACTGAGTCTTTGCAATAATTCTGTAGATACGAGTTCTTTTAAGTAACGATAACTTGTTGGTTTAGATAAGCCCAGTTCTTCACTAATGATATCTACATTAATGATAGGGCGAGATAATGAAAATAGATCTAAAACTGTAAGAATTTTACCGAAACTAGAAAGCGCCATAGTTGCCTGCTTGGTTGAAATAAGAGGTTATCTGAACAAGGGTTACTATATAACAAAAATATAGTGAACAAGTATTGCTTTTATAAGTTGAACAAATTTAGTTATTTGAAATAAATTCAAGTATAAGAAATCATTTCAATTTATAAGATAAAAGAAAGTAGAAAATAGTACATATTATCGCAATAAGATATTTATCTTGACAAAAATACTTATATTTGAAAAAATTCAAACGAAAATATCTAATGATGAATAAGTAATCAGATTGTTTTGATTTAATAAATTCTATTTAGTTCTAATTCAATTTTTAATGTGATTTAGTTGCTTCTTATCTTCAAATAATTTTAAAGCCTTTGGTTTTACCAAGATGGTTGAACACTATGTATTTATATATGGTGCGTTGAAGTGATCTCTAAAGAAGCAATTCCCACTATGTTTAGAGAAAATCTATGTTGCTTACAAAACAGTTAATCGCATTTCGTCCAAATAAGATGGACTGGATTTTTGCGATAAAAACGTTTTTAGCAGGCATGCTTTCACTTTACGTAGCATTTTCTTTGAATTTGGCATATCCCATTTGGGCTATTGGTACGGTATTTGTTATTGCCAATCCATATTCGGGTATGACTTCCTCTAAAAGTCTTTATCGTGTTTTAGGTACTTTATTAGGTGCTGTTGTTGCAGTTGTTGTTACGCCTATTCTAATTAATACTCCGTGGTTATTTACTTTCTTTTTAGCCTTTTGGGTTGGTTTTTGTCTCTATATTTCACTTTTAGATCGAACCCCACGTAGCTATGTATGTATGTTGGCAGGCTATACGACCGTTATTATTAGCTACAATATTATTTATAACATCGATACCAGTTCTGTATTTGATATGGCTGTGGGGCGGTTCTTAGAGATTACCGTTGGTGTAGTATGTAGTGCGATTGTGACAACGACTATTTTTCCAATGCATATTGGACCTGCTGTAAAAACTCGTGTGTCGAAAGCGCTTTTAGATACAAAACAACTTTTTGAAAAAATATTAATAGATGAAAAAGAATTAGAAAATTACAGTACAGCGCTGAGCCATATTGCACGTGATATTGCCGATATTCATGTTATGGCGGTGCATTTGACGTATGAAAAATCGACATTAAAGGGAATGACCAAACCCTTACAAGAGTTATTGCATCAGCTTAGTATGTTGGTGAGTAACTTAGTTGCAATGGCAGAACGAATTAAACAATTAGATGAAATTGATACAAATTATAGACCACAGTTAGAGCTTGCGAGAAAGCATATAGTTGACTTTTTGGAAGCGAGTGGCGATTTTCCAGAGAGTGAGTTAAACACCTTACCTGCAAGCTTTGAGCAAGATTTTGCAAATATATCGGCTGTTGCAACATCATCCCAACAAGTGGTTATTCAAAGTTTTAAAATGGATATTCGCCATTTTATTCAAAATGTCCGTGCAATTAAATTAATTTGGCAACGTATACAAAAAGGGGATGCATCTTTACCCGAAAGTGTTGCACCACTTACCACAAACTATCCAAGCCTACATCGAGATCATGGTATGGCGGTTCGAGGTGGTATTTCAGCATTTTTAATTGTCCTTATTGCTACAGGTTTTTGGATTATTAGTGGTTGGAAGGCAGCATTTATGCTTGCTGAAATGGCAGCGATTAGCGCATGTATTTTGACATCCATGGATAACCCTGTACCGGCCTTAAAAATGTTTATTCGTGGCAATATTTATGCAGGTGTTTTTGTTTTTATTTATGCCTACGGTATTTTTCCGCACGTAACAGAATTTTGGCAATTAGGTCTGGTTCTTGCTCCATTTGTGATTTATTGCTTAATGATGTTTCCGCATCCACCATTAACAGGCTTGGCTTTACCTGTTTTGATGGGAACGATTATGGGGCTTAATCTGCAAAATCGTTATGTTCTAGATCAGATTTTCTTTTTTGATGCTTCCATTGGTACGGTACTTGGTCCAATTATTTCTGTTTATGTGATTCATTTGGTTCGGGCTATGTCGCCAGATATTACGGCACAACGTATTTTGGCATTGCATTACAAGGACATTAGGCAAGCTTTATATATTCCGTATGGGGTGAACTTCCGAATTCACTTACGTGGGATGTTAGATCGTATAGGTATTTTAAATACAAAAGTGGTGCAATCTGACTTGCTAAAGAAAAATATTAATTTAGCGCTTATTGAATCGAGTGCAGTCATTGATTTAACGCGTCTTCAAGAGCTCATGAACAAGCTGGATTCAGAGCCTGAAATTTGTCGAAGTTTGGCAGAATTGCAGTCTAATTTAGATGATTACTTCCGTACCAAAGAATTACATCAACCAGAAGATGACTATAGAAACGAAATATTAAACAGCATTCAAAAATTAAAATGTGAAGCTGTAAATATAGAAAATAAGGACATTTCTCAGCGGTTACAAATTTCACTCAACAATATTAAAAGCAGTTTATGTCATGCCACTTTTGATGAAACTGAACAAGCACATTTGGTTGGAGCATAAATATGGGTGAACTCAATATATATGGCGTTTATGTACCCATACTTTTAATTCAAAGCGTGTTTGCTTACGGCATTTTGCGCTTAGTAATGTTAGGTATAGACCCCTTAATAGCAAAAGGCTGGATACCTTTACCTAGTGTTTTTTATTTATGTCTTTACGTTATTTTGCTATGGCTAATCCATTGGGGTTTCATCCTGTGTTCTGTTTAAGCACACCAATATTTGAAATGAACGAGGTACAATGAAAATGGCATCTTTTGATTTGCGTAAAATCATACGACCAGTGGGTTTGTTGATTGTTGCAATTTTTGCAATATTGGCAATTACACATATTTGGAATTATTACAATGCAGAACCATGGACACGTGATGGACGTATTCGAGGTGATGTTATTCAAGTATCTTCGGATGTTTCGGGTTTAATTACTGAAGTCTTAGTACAAGACAACCAAACGGTGAAAAAAGGGCAAGTTCTTTTTAAAATAGATGTTGCACGCCAATCTCTTGATGTTGAGCAAGCAAAATCTGATTTGGCAAAAGCTAAAGCGAGTCTAGCATCGGCAGAAGCTGAGTTACTGCAAGCCAAAGCCAATGTTGTAAAATCTGAAGCCAATAGAAATTTAGCAGATAAAAATGCAAGTCGTTATGCAAACTTAATGGATGGTGCAATCTCAAAACAAGAACAAGACCAAATGTTTGCTCAAAGAGATCAATCTCATGCAGAACATGAACAAATGCAGGCATCTATTGAGCAAGCTAAAGCAAATATTGTTCAACAAAAAGCATTAATTGAAGTGGCAACAAGTAATTTGCATTTAGCACAATTAAACTTGAAGCGCTCAGAAGTTATAGCACCTGCTGACGGAACATTATCTAACTTTGAGTTAAAAGCTGGTAATTATGTGAAAGTAGGGCAAGCGGTTGCAGCTTTGCTTGATCGTGAAGAATTGTATGTAGTCGGTTATTTTGAAGAAACTAAATTGAATAAAATTTATGTGGGTGCACCAGCATCGATTCAATTAATGGGCGATTCTCATACCCTAAAAGGACATGTTCAAGGAATAGCTTCAGGTATTGAAGATAGAGAAAGAACTTCAACAACAGGTTTATTGGCAAATGTGAATCCAACTTTTAGTTGGGTACGTTTAGCACAGCGTGTTCCTGTGAAAATTGTTTTAGATGAGACTCCTAAAAATGAATTAGCATTTGTTGCTGGTCGTACTGTGACGGTTCACATTTTAGAAGATAAGAAATAAAAAGCGTTCATTTCAAATATCTATGTAAGACATAAAAAAAGCATCCGATAACGATGCTTTTTTTATGAATGAAATTTAATATTAAGGTGTTAAACCTTCAGGATTGCGATACCAACTTTCAATAAATAAAGCAGCGGCGATACTATCTGCAGAGAGTTTTTTACCACGACCTTGTGCTTGATAATGATCGAGTTCATCACGTGCTTCACGTGTTGTTAAACGTTCATCGACCATTAATGTTTCAATATTGGTTTGATGGCGTAAACGACGTGCAAATTTACGTGCGCGTGTTGAAAGTTCAGATTCAGTATCATCCATATTCAAAGGTAGGCCAACTAAAAAGAGAGTTGGTTGATACTGTTTCACAATTTTTAAAAGCTCATCCCAATTTGGAATACCATCTTTCATTGGAAATAAAGCAAGGGGGTTAGCACTTTCAATAAGAGATTGACCAACGGCCATTCCCATTTTTTGAGTACCAAAGTCGAACGCCATAATCATGTGTGGCGCAGATAAATCAGGCATGACCAATCTCGGAAGATAACCATGTACGGTCTACGCCCATTTTTTTGTAGGCAGCATCCCAACGGTCGTCATAAGGTAAGTTAAAAATTAAATCCATATCGGAGTCGCAAATGAGCCAATCACCACGTGCAATTTCTTGCTCTAATTGGTTTTTGTCCCAACTTGCATAGCCTAACGCAACTTGGTAACGACCAACACCTTCATTGTGTGCAATTGCATCTAAAATATCTTTAGAAGTAGTAATACAAACATTTTCACCAATGGCAATAGAAGAATGCCAAGTCGGTTGACCTGTATGTAAAACAAAGCCAGCTTCGGGGCGCAAAGGCCCCCCTTGTAAAACTTCGTGTGGATTTACATTATCGGCTTCAATATCAAGATCATTTAAAAGTTCTTTAATTTGAAGCCCTGAAGGGCGATTGATGATAATGCCTTGAGCACCTTCTTCATCATGACGAGCTAAATAGATGACGGTATTTGCAAAGAATTCATCATCCATATCGGGTGGAGCAATAAGACAGCGATGCATCAAATATTGTTTCGGCACCTAGGTTGCTCTCCTTATTTTATTGTTTAAACTCATTTAACTTACACGTTACAAGAGCTTTTATATTTCAACAAATCATTTTTTAAGATATTGAAACAGAATTAAGCAGATTGAAACTTTAATTGACGAAGCTGTTTTGCATGTTGCAAAGTCGTTTCATTAATTTCGATTCCACCTGTCATACGAGCGAGCTCTAGAATTCGATCATTTTCTTCTAAGTCTAGAATGGTGCTACTTGCTGGGTCGGTTTGTCGTTTTTTCACAAGTAAATGCTGATCAGATTGTGCTGCAACTTGTGCTTGATGTGTAATACATAAAATTTGCACGTGTTGTGCTAAACCTGCAAGTAAACGTCCAACAATTTCAGCTGTACCACCACTAATACCGACATCAATTTCATCGAATACTAACACTTCAGACTCTGTTTTTTCAGCATTCATGACTTGCATAACAAGAGCAATACGTGACAATTCACCACCTGATGCAACCCGAGCTAAAGGCTGAGGTGGTATGCCTTTATTAGCGGTAAAGAGCAATTGAATAAAACTTAAACCTTCGCTTGAAACCTGTTCTAAAGGCTCAAATTTAAATTCAAAATGAGCTTCAGGAAGTGCAAGTTGTTTAACCTGTTCGGTTAAGTGTTTCGCTAAAGGAAGTGATGCTTCACGACGAATATCATCTAAATGTTGTGCTTTGGCTAAAAAGTCTTGATGCGATGCTTCAACTTGTTCGGCTAAAGTTTCAGGATCTTCGAGTTGATGAAGCTGTTCTAATTCAGTTTGCCACGCATCATATTCTTCTTTTAGTGTTTCAGGCTGCGTTCTATATTTACGTGCTAAACGATGGAAAACTTCAAGTTTAGAGTTGAGCTCTTCCATACGCTCAGGATCGAAACTTTGTTTGTCGATAAAATGGCGTAGGTTTGATGTCGCATCTTCTAATTCACTTTGTGCATTTAAGAGAGATGTATATATTTCTGATAATTTATCACTACGCCCTGAATGCGATTCTAAACGTCGTAAAATAGATGCAATTTCTTGATTAATATTTTGTTCAGCATCATCTAGAGCAGTTAAACCATAACCACAATCTTGCATGATGTGTTCATGGTGACTTAAACGATCGAATTCTTGTTCAATTTCGATGTAATCCACTTGAACAAGTTCTTCGAGTTCTTCAATTTGAAGGTCAAGCGTTTCAATGCGTTGTTTGCGTGTTGCTTGAGCATCGAGTGCTGCTTGATGTTGACGTATATCTTTTTGCCACTTGCTATAGGCATCTCGCACAGCTTGAGCAGGGGCGTAAAAATTACTATAACGGTCTAACCAATGCTTAGGATACGGTGGCTCTAAAAGTTGTTGCTGGCTATGTTGGCTATAAAGTTGTACTAATAATCGACCTACTTCTTTTAATTCAGACAAGCTACTTGGTCGACCATTAATCCATGCTTTACTTCGACCTGTGGCAAAAATAACACGACGTAAAAGTATTTCACCTGATTCATCATCTAGTTCTTGTTCTTTTAACCAAAGTGCTTCTGCACTGCCGTCTGTATAGCTGAATGTTGCGGTTACATCTGCTTTTTCTGCACCATAACGCACATAATTGGTATCTGTTCTTTCGCCAAGGCATGCCGAAAGAGCATCGAGCAATAATGACTTACCCGCACCTGTTTCACCTGTCAGGACGTTGAAACCTTCTTCAATATCAATGGCTAAGTGTTCGGCTAAGGCAAAATTAATCAGAGTTAAATGTGTCAGCATAAACGCATCCAAGCTGCGGAAAGTTTTAGTAAAAAGTCGTCAAGTTTTGTTTTTGTCACAAGATCATATTAATTCTATCTTAAAATCCTACTAAAAATAATACTTCTTAGAACGAATATAGATCTTTAAAAATAAAAGAGAATTACTAGAATATACGCTATATCGTTTGTTTAAATTATATTTTTTCACAGGATTTAAACATCTCTGTGTAAAGATATTATAAATTTCACAGTCTTATCTATTTTTGAAAATTTGAACAAAATACATAATAGAGAATTTAAACGTGGAATAATGATTACTTTGCTTGTTTTACCACAGAAGGTATTTGAAACTTTAGTGGATATTGTGCAAAAAGTGATTTGTACTTATGGTGTAGTTGATTTAAAATTTTATGAAATTGGGGTGAACGAGCGCAAACAAAAGCATAAATTAAGCTTAAGTTTGAAGTACATTGGTTTACCTAAAAAAGAGATTGATTTGAATTAATAAAATCAATTCAAAATATAAAACGCGTTTTTTGGAGAATACGCATGTCAGCTCAGTTTGATCATGTATCTGTAGTAAAAAAATCGAATGTTTATTTTGATGGTTTATGCGTAAGTCATACCGTTCAATTTGAAGATGGCACAAAAAAAACGTTGGGTGTGCTTTTGCCAAGTAAGCAAGAATTAACCTTCGAAACGCATGTACCTGAACGTATGGAAATCGTTTCAGGTGAATGCCGCGTTCGCATTGCAGATAGCGAAGAAAGTGAATTATTCCGCGCAGGACAATCATTTTATGTGCCTGGCAATAGTCGCTTTAAAATTGAAGCAGATGAAGTTGTAGATTATGTTTGCCACTTGGGTGGCTAATTACTAAATCCAAAATCAAGCAAAGAAATTTTAACCTAAATCGGTTAAACTATTGCTTCAGCATAAATCCTGTAAAGTCTGCTTTGCGGGATTTTTTCTTTTTGTATTCTCAGTCAAATGTTAGAGGTCGTTCATGGCAAAAACTGAATATTTTTATGGCGTTCACTCGGTGGAGTCATTGTTAGAGCTTGAGCCAGAGCGAGTTTTAACGTTATTCGCTTTAAAAGGGCGTGATGATCAGCGTTTAAAACGTGTTTTAGAGTTGGCAGAACCTTTTGGTATTAGTGTTCAGCAAGCAAGCCGAGATAAATTGGAAAAGCTTGCAGGTCAACCATTTCATCAAGGTGTTGTTGCTGCTGTTCGTGCTCATCCAACTTTAAATGAAAAAGATCTTGAAGCACTTTTAAATGAAAAGCCTCAGGCACTTTTACTTGCGCTAGATCATATTACAGACCCGCATAATCTTGGCGCATGTATTCGTACTGCGGCTGCTATGGGTGTAGAAGCGGTGATTGCTCCGCGTGATCGTTCGGCAACATTAACACCAACAGCACGTAAAGTTGCTGCAGGTGGTGCAGACAAAGTGAAGTTCATTCAAGTGACAAATTTGGCGCGTACTTTGGGTCAAATGAAAGATGATTTTAATGTGCGTGTTGTTGGCACAATGCTTGATGAAAAAGCGTTACCTGTTCAAAAATTTGATTTCACAGGTACGGGCATTTGTATTGTAATGGGTGCAGAAGATACAGGTTTACGCCCAATTACACAGTCTCAATGTGATCAAACAGTTTATATTCCTATGGCGGGAAATTTACAAAGTTTGAATGTGAGCGTTGCAACAGGTATGGCTTTGTATGAAGCTTGTCGCCAACGTAACGTCTAGTTTATAAAAGCTGAAAATAAATGACACCAAGAACACAAGGCTATTTATATGTCCTCATTTGCATGGTGATTTGGGGTGGATTTACTTTAACATCTCGATTAAATGTGAAATGGGGGATTGAGGCATGGGACATTACTGCACTACGTTTCGCCTTAGCCTTTGTGATTTTGGTCCCCATTTTAATTTATAAAAAAGATTTAGCTTTTTTATGGAAAAAAGAGCCTTTTATTCTCGCAATGATTGGTGGTGTGGGGTATTGCTTAACATCGTATTCAGCATTTCATTATGTGCCAGCGGCGCATGCTGCAATATTTTTAAATGGCTTTATTCCTTTGTGTACTGCACTTGCAGGATTCGTCATTTTTAAACAAGCTTTCGATAAACATACATGGCTTAGTGTCATTATTATGATTGCTTCCATTAGTATCATGAGTTTGCTCATGTATAGAGAAACGGGCGTTGCTTTTGGCTTAGGCGACTTACTCTTTGTGCTAAGTGCAATGTGGTGGGGTGTTTTCTCTATTCTTTTGCGTCAATGGAAACTATCTGCATGGCATGCAATGTCCGGTGTGGCAATTTGGTCGGCAATTATTTATTTACCCATCTATCTTTTGTTTTTACCGAAACATCTATTGGAACCAGAGCCCATCCATATTATTTTACAAACCTTGTTTCATGGTATATGTGTGGTGATGATTGCAACACTTGCGTATGTTGAAGCAATTAAACGCTTAGGTGCGTTTAAAACAGGAAGTATAGTGACACTAGCGCCTTTTATTGCTGCGGTGATTGCTGTTCCAGTATTGGGTGAGCCGTTAAGCTTAGCCATTATTTGTGGGTTAATTGGTATGGCAATTGGAGCTTTACAGCCTTGGCGATGGTTTGGTCGGAAAGATAGTTTGGAAGCTCAGCTTGAACAACAAAAAAAGCAGTCTAATTAAGACTGCTTTTTTGATTGTGCTAAATATTTTTCATGCAAGGGAATAAGTTGTTGATACAAATGCTCTAAATGACCATCATTGAGCACAATATCATTGGCATGTTTTTGTTTTTCTGTGCGTGGCATTTGTACTTTAATAATATTTTTAATTTGATCGATATTTTGCCCATCACGTTGTGATGCACGTTGAATTTGTAATTCTTCAGAAGCATCGATAAGCAAATTATGGTCTGTTAATTCATGTTGATTAGTTTCAAATAATAAGGGTGAAACTAAAATAACATAAGGGCTTTTAGCTGCATTTAATTGGGTAATAATTCTGTTACGAATAGCAGGGTGGGTAATATTTTCTAAAGCTTTGCGTGCGGTTGGTTCTTTAAAAATATGTTCACGTAACGCACGTCGATTGAGTTCACCATTTTCAAGTAAAACCCAATCTCCAAATGTTTGTTGAATTTGGGTTAGCGTAGATTGCCCAGGCATAACAACTTCACGAGCTACAATGTCTGCATCTACAACGATAATATTTTGAGATTCAAACCACTGACTTGCAGCCGATTTTCCACTTCCAATACCACCTGTTAAACCCAAAATAAAAGACATACTTAACCTAGTTGACCTAAATATAGTTGCATGATTTGTTCACCCCAAAGAAAAACAATCCAACCTGCAATAGCAATATAAGGACCAAAAGCAAAAGGCTGATTTTCTTTACGGACTTTCATCAAAATAATACCAATAATAGCACCTACTAGTGATGAAAGTAGAACAATGAGTGGGAGCATAAGAGGTCCCATCCATGCACCTAAGGCTGCAAGTAATTTAAAGTCGCCATACCCCATACCTTCTTTACCTGTGACTAACTTAAAGATGTAGTACACAATCCAAAGGCAGAGAAAGCCGATAACATAACCCCAAATGGCAGAAATTGGCGTAGTGAAAAAGCCAAAGCTATTAATTGCTAAGCCAAATGCAGCTAGGGTGAGCGTATATCTATCAGGTAGAAGTTGCGTATCAAAGTCTATAAAAGTAAGCGTGATTAAGACCCATGTGAAAACTAAGCCAAAAAGCATTTGAAGCGTAGGTCCAAATACAGCAACCACAGTGAGAGAGGCAATTGCTGTAAGTAGTTCAATGAAAGGATAACGAATGCTAATTGGATTTTGGCAACTTCCACATTTTCCTTTCAGAATTAACCAACTGATTACAGGAATATTTTGATACCAACGGATAGAGGATTGGCATTTGGGGCAGGTTGAATCAGGTTTGCTTAATGTAATTTTAGTTTCATCAATAATGGCTTGATCAGGATGCAAAAGCATTTGGCAATCTGTACGCCATTCTTGCTCCATCATTTTTGGCGTGCGGTAAATCACCACATTTAAAAAACTGCCAATACATAAACTAAAAAGCCCAACTGCAATATAAAGTGCAGTTGGGTTTGAAATAAAATAAGAGATTAATTCTTGCATTAAACAACAGAACCCATTTGGAAAATTGGAAGATACATGGCAATAACAAGACCACCTACAAGTACACCAAGAACAGCCATAATGAGAGGTTCCATCATAGATGTTAAACCATCAACCGCATTATCTACTTCATTTTCATAGTGAGTTGCGACTTTTTCTAGCATTGAATCAAGTGCACCCGATTCTTCACCAATTGCAACCATTTGAATAGCCATTGATGGAAAAACATTGGTTGCACGCATAGCAAATTGCAGTTGTTGACCTGTAGAAACATCATCACGAATTTTCATTACTGCTTCTTCATAAACCACATTATTTGTGGCACCTGCTGTAGACTCTAACGCATCAATAAGAGGTACACCCGCAGCAAAAGTGGTCGCTAATGTACGACTGTAGCGAGCAATAATTGCTTTATAAACAAGATCACCAAAAATAGGGGCTTTAAGAGCTGCTTTATCCAAAAAGTCTCGAAATGGCTTGCTACGTTTTTTTGTTTCTATAAAAGCAATGACGGTTCCGATAATGCCGGCAATTAGAATGTACCAATATGCTTGCATCCATTGAGACATGTTAACAACCATTTTTGTAAAGGCAGGGAGATCTGCACCAAAAGAGGTAAAGAGTTCTTCAAAAACGGGTACAACTTTGACCATCAAGATAATGGTCACAATAATTGCTACAACGACAACAGTAATTGGATACTTCATGGCTTTTTTAATTTTTTGCTTTAAAAGCTCACTTTTCTCTTTATATATGGCAACACGGTCAAGCATGGTCTCGAGCGCACCTGATTGTTCACCAGATTCAACCAGTGAGCAAAAAAGTTTATCGAAATATTGAGGATATTTTTTTAAAGCACCCGCAAAGGTGTTACCACCTTCTACTTCACCTTTAATACCAATAACAACTTCACGCATAGCTGGATTGTCTAAGCCTTCAGCCACAATTTCAAAGCTTTGAACTAAAGGAACACCAGCTTTCATCATCGTAGCAAGCTGACGAGTGAAAATAGTGATGTCTAAAGTGGAAACTTTCTTTTTAAATACACTTTCAAGAATGTTCTTTTTCTTCTCTCGAATGGATTTAATGGTAATTCCTTGTTTTCGTAAAGTGACTTTAGCTAAAGCCATGTTACGAGCTGGAATTTCCCCTTTAAGTTTAGCCCCTTTGCGGTCAACTCCTTCATATGTGAAGGTGGGCATCATCTGTGCTTTTTTGACAGCCATGCGTCGTTATCCTTATTTTAAATCTTTATTCACTCGTCACACGATTTACTTCTTGTAAAGAAGTTACCCCTTGCATGACTTTTAATAAACCTGAGCGGCGTAAATTGTTATAGCCAGCTTTTTCGGAAGCTTCTGCAATTTGAAGTGCATTACCATCTTCCATAATAATTTTTGAAATTTCAGGTGTAACTTTCATTACCTCGTAAATACCAACACGACCTTTATATCCCTCACGACATTCAGCACAACCTACAGGTTGATAAACTTTAGTTTCAGGATTAGCTAAATCTTCTGGTGTAAAGCCCATTTCTAATAAACTTTGTTCTGGAATATCTGCGGGCACTTTGCAGTGTGAGCATAAGCGACGTGCCAGACGCTGTGCAATTACAAGGTTTACCGATGTTGCAATATTAAAAGATTGTACGCCCATATTTCTTAAGCGGGTAAGTGTTTCGGGCGCGCTGTTTGTATGCAGCGTAGACATTACCATGTGACCTGTTTGAGCTGCTTTGATAGCAATTTCAGCAGTTTCAAGGTCACGAATCTCTCCGACCATTACAATATCAGGATCTTGACGAAGGAAAGACTTTAAGGCCGCAGAAAATGTTAAGCCAATTTTATTATTTACGTTAACTTGGTTAATACCTTCCAAGTTAATTTCCACAGGATCTTCGGCTGTAGAAATGTTTGTGTCTTCGCGGTTTAAAATATTTAAACCTGTATATAACGATACCGTTTTACCAGAACCCGTAGGACCTGTAATCAATAACATCCCTTGAGGTTTATCTAGGGCGTCCATGAATAATTCTTTTTGATCTGGTTCATAACCAAGAGCATCAATACCTAACATTGCACTTGATGGATCTAAAATACGTAGTACGAGCTTTTCACCAAATAGGGTAGGTAAAGAGTTTACACGGAAGTCGATGGCTTTTGTTTTGGATATTTTTAACTTGATACGACCATCTTGCGGAATACGTTTTTCTGAAATGTCCATTTGAGACATCACTTTTAAACGAGAAGCTAAACGATTTGCTAGTTGCAGTGGTGGTGTTGCAATTTGACGTAAAACACCATCTACACGATAACGTACGCGATATGATTTTTCGTACGGCTCGAAGTGTAAATCCGAGGCTCCCATACGAATTGCATCCACCAAAAGTTTATTGATGTATTTGACAATAGGGGACTCATCACCTGTAGGATCATCGTCTTTATGATTCTCATCATTGGTATCAACTTCTTCAACATCTAAGTCAAAGTCATCATCACCAAACTCAAAATTACCTGTATCTGCAAATAGATTTTCAATAAGTTTGTCTAATTTATCAAATTCAACAATAACAGCTTCAACATTCATTTTACTGTTAAAGCGAATTGCATCCATCGCATCTATATTGGTTGGATTGGCTGTTGCAACATAGAGAAGGTTGCCACGGTTAAAGATAGGTAATACACGATGTTTAGTAATGATTTTTTCATCAATACCATCTTTAGCAAGCATATCTGTGTTGTATACAGATAAGTCAAAAATAGGCTCGCCAAACTCTAGAGCAATGGTTTCAGCAACAACAAGAGGAGAAATTTTAAGGTTTTGAATTAAATAAGGAACAATATCTTGATTGGCTTTTTTAGCACTCACCATTGCATTTTGCATAGCGGCAGCATCAACAACCTCATCTTCAACAAGGCGTCGAATAAAACCGGTAAGTTTCGGTGTAGATTGTGTTACTGACATCCCCAAAGTCCTTAAAAAATAGTGTTTATAATTTGTATTCTAAAATTATACTTTCGTTATATAAAAATACCACAGCTAAAATGAATATCCTTTAATAACTCCTATCTATAAATGTGAAGTAATTGTGAAAAAATGCTAAAATTGTAGGCTGATACATTGGTAATTACAAAATAAATAATAAATACAAGGTTTGAAAGTTGAATAAATTTTTAAGCACAAATAATTTTTACGTGTAGAATGTGCTCGTTTTTAAAAATAGTTTTTTGCAGGTTATTGTATGTCGGGTTCAACGATTACGCCGTGGGTAGTTGGTAATTGGAAAATGAATCCAATGCAGGCCGATGCCCAGCAACTTATTCAAAATTTCAAAGATTTATTGACGACTAATCCAATAGAATCTTCTAAATGTCATATAGGTATTTCACCTGTTATGCTGGCACTTAGTACAGTACAGTTAGAGTTAAGTGGTTCAAATCGAGAGATTTATACTGTTGCACAAGATGTTTCTCGCATTGCGGGAATGGGTGCATATACAGGTGAAGTAAGTGCTGAATTATTAAAAGATAGTCAAATTGGTTATGTTTTAGTTGGGCATTCTGAGCGTCGTGAAATTTTTGGCGAAACTGCGCAAATCTTAAATGAAAAAATTAAAAATGCATTAAATGCAGGTTTAACTGTAATTTATTGCGTGGGTGAAAGCTTAGAGCAACGTGAAAGTGGGCAAGCTGAACAAATTGTTTTACAGCAAATTTGTGATATTGCTACAGTAGTAGAAGCAGAGCAGTGGCAAAATATAGTTATTGCTTATGAGCCTATTTGGGCAATTGGTACAGGCAAAACAGCGTCCCCATCCGATGCTCAAGCGATGCATGCACAAATTCGCCAAGGATTAAGCCAAATTACCACTTATGGGACAAGCATGGCTATCTTATATGGCGGTAGTGTTAAGGCTGAAAATGCAGTAGAGTTAGCGGCCTGTCCAGATATTAATGGTGCGCTTGTTGGTGGTGCATCATTAAATGCAGAGTCATTTCATAAAATTGCTCTAGCATTTGCAAATACAAAATAATTAGGAGTTCAGCATGCATACTTTTGTGCTGGTAGTACATATTATCTTAGCTGTTTTAATGATTGGCTTGATTTTAGTTCAACATGGTAAAGGTGCAGATGCAGGCGCTTCTTTTGGTGGTGGTGGAGCTGCAACTGTTTTTGGTGCATCTGGTTCAGGTAATTTCTTAACTCGTTTAACAGCGATATTGACAGCACTATTTTTCGTTACAAGTCTTACGCTTGCAGTTTTTGCGAAGAAACAAACAACAGACTCTTATAGTTTGAAAACAGTAAATACAACCACCTCTGCTCCAGCAACATTGCCTGAAACTTCATCAAACACAACAAAAACTGGCGAATAATCTGATTTAAGCCTTTCTTTTTTTGTGTGATGCGACTAGAATGCCACACTGCTGCGGTGGTGGTGGAATTGGTAGACACGCTACCTTGAGGTGGTAGTGCTTTCGGGCGTGGGGGTTCAAGTCCCCCCTTCCGCACCAACTTTAATCCAGAAATTAAGTTGGTGTAAGCGGCAAATTTGTTGATGCGGGATGGAGCAGTCTGGTAGCTCGTCGGGCTCATAACCCGAAGGTCGTTGGTTCAAATCCAGCTCCCGCTACCAATCTTTTTTAAGATGCAAACTTAGAAAAGCAATTAAAAGAAATTTAATTGAAATAAAAATGCATGTTGTTGCGGGATGGAGCAGTCTGGTAGCTCGTCGGGCTCATAACCCGAAGGTCGTTGGTTCAAATCCAGCTCCCGCTACCAATCTTTTTAAGATACGAACTTAAAAAGCAATTAAAAATATTTTTAGTTGAAATTAAAACGTACGTTGTTGCGGGATGGAGCAGTCTGGTAGCTCGTCGGGCTCATAACCCGAAGGTCGTTGGTTCAAATCCAGCTCCCGCTACCACTTCCAATTAAGGTGCGACTTAATTGGGCAAAAACTGAAAGTTTGATTGAAAATGATCAGTGTTTTGTATATAATTTTTGCACGTTGATGCGGGATGGAGCAGTCTGGTAGCTCGTCGGGCTCATAACCCGAAGGTCGTTGGTTCAAATCCAGCTCCCGCTACCAAGTTTCTAAAGAGAGGCTCACAACAAAGTGGGCCTTTTTGCACAGTGGACTTTAGTTTTCTGTGTCATAATGGGGCGATTACGCCCTTTTTTATTATCTATCGTGTAGTGTCGACAATTTTTTGGTCAAATCGTCATGTTTCACTACTACAATAGTTTTATGTTGGCTTGTAGTAGCCATTTGACCATTTAATTTCACAAATTTGACGAGAGTAAATGAAGCTATCAAATAAAACTCAAGTACTTCAGGATCTTATTGCTCCAGCAGTACAAGCATGTAATGTAGACCTTTGGGGTATTGAATTTACACCTCAAGGTAAACGTTCATTACTACGTATTTTTATTGACAAACCAGTTGATGAAAGCGTAATTATCGCTAATGAAGATGGTGATGAAGAGCAAGGTCGCGGTATTGGCGTTCAAGACTGTGTGCGTGTTACACAACAAGTAGGCGCAATGCTTGACGTACATGATCCAATTTCTGGTGAGTATGCACTTGAAGTGTCATCTCCAGGTTGGGATCGACCGTTCTTTCAACTAGAGCAAATGTCAGCGTATATTGGTCAGCAGGTTGCCTTGCGTTTGATTAGTGCAGTCGAAAACCGTCGTAAATTTCAAGCAAAACTCATTGCAGTTGATCTTGAAAATGAAATGATTCAGGTTGAGGTTGAAAAGCAACAAGTATTGGACATTGATAGTCACAATATTGATAAAGCGAATTTGATCTACCAAGATTAATTGAATAAATAAGAATCTAACGAAATAGGTGACTCATGGCACGCGAAATTCTTACTGTAGTAGAAACAGTTAGTAATGAAAAGGGTGTACCTCGTGATGCAATTTTTGAAGCGCTTGAACAGGCTCTAGTTGCAGCAACTAAAAAGAAATTTTATGAAGGTACTCACTCTGAAGAAGCACGTTTACGTGTAGAGATTGACCGTAAAACAGGCGACTATAGTACTTTCCGTCAGTGGGAAGTTGTAGCCGATGAAGATCATGAAATGCCTGCATGCCAAGATGCGATTTCTGATGTAGATCCTGCAAAATGGTCAATTGGTGATATTCGTGAATTAGAAGTTGAGTCTATCGACTTCGGACGTATTGCTGCACAGATTGCAAAACAAGTTATTGTTCAAAAAATTCGTGAAGCTGAGCGTGCTTTAATTGCTGATGCTTATGAAGCTAAAGTTGGTGAGCTGATCTACGGTGAAGTTAAAAAACAAACCAAAGATGGTTTTATTATTGACTTAGGTGAAAATGCTGAAGCATATCTTGCACGTGAAGAAATGATTGCAAAAGAAATTCTTCGTCCTAAGCAACGTGTAAATGCAATTTTATATAGCGTGAACCGTGAAGGTCGTGGTGCACAATTGTTGTTGTCACGCTCTAAGCCAGAAATGCTTATTTCATTAATGACAAAAGAAATTCCTGAAATTTCTGAAGAAATTATTGAAATTAAAGCGGCTGCGCGTCAGCCGGGTGTTCGTGCTAAAATTGCTGTGAAAACAAACGATCACCGTATTGATCCTGTGGGTGCTTGTATTGGTATGCGTGGTACGCGTATTCAAGCAGTTCAGTCAGAGCTAAATGGTGAGCGTATTGATGTAGTTGTATGGTCTGATGATCCTGCTCAATATATCGCAAGTGCTTTAGAGCCTGCTGATGTATCGGGTATTGTGATTGATGAAGAAGAACGTACAGCAGATATTATTTTTGCAACAAGCGATCAATTAGCTCGTGCAATCGGTTCTCAAGGTCAAAACGTTCGTTTGGCTTCAGAATTGACTGGCTACAAGTTAAATATGATGCTTGAAGAAGAATATCGTGCTCGTCAGCAAAATGAAGCTCAACAGTATTTAGATATGTTTGTTGGTCGTCTTGAGATTGCTGAAGATCTTGCAATGGCATTAGTTGAAATGGGCTTCACTTCATTAGAAGAGATTGCTTATGTACCAGCTGAAACATTTGATGAGATCGAATTAGATTCTGAAGTTGTAGAAATGCTACAAAGTCGTGCTAAGGAAGTAACTTTAGCTGATGCATTGAAACAACAAGAGAATATTCAAGATCCTAGTGATGAACTTCTAGCAATGGAAGGGATGACACAAGAGATCGCCTATGCGCTTGCTGCTCGTGGTGTGGTAACAATTGATGATCTTGCTGATCAGGCAACTGATGATATCGAAGATATTGACGGTTTAGGTGCTGAAAAAGCAGGTCAACTCATTATGAAAGCGCGCGAATCATGGTTTAACTAGGAGGTAATATATGACGGACAAGTCGATTAAAGAGTTGGCTATCAGCGTGAATCGTAGCGTTGAAAAGCTCCTGGAACAGGTTCGTGATGCTGGCTTACCGCAACGTAAAGCTGACGATATTATTTCCACTGAACAACAAGATGCCCTAGTAAACCATTTGAAGAAAATTCATGGTCAAGACACAGGCAATGCAGGACAAATCACGTTGAAACGTAAAACTACGAGTACTGCTAAAGTGGCAAGTACATCAGGTAAAGCAAAAACAATTAATGTAGAAGTTCGTAAGAAGCATACATTTGTTAAGCCAGATCCTGAGCAAATTAAAGCTGAAGCTTTAGCGAAAGCTCAAGCTGATGAACAAGCAAAACAATCAGTTCAAAATGTTGCTGAAAAACCAGCAGCTAAAACTGAAGCACCAGCTCAAGGCGCATCTAAAGCAAAACAAGCTTTAGAAGCTATGCGCGCTGCTGCTAAGCAAGAAACTGCTAAACAAGAAGTACCTAAAGCTGCTGTTGTTGTTAAGCGTAAATCTACAAACAAACCTGTGGTTAAAGCCCAAGTTAAACAAGTAGAAACACCTGAGCAAAAACGCGCACGTGAAGCTGAAGCTGCTAAATTAAAAGCAGTTGAAGAAGCAGCACGTCGTAAATCGGCTGAAGAAGCACAACAACGTACACTTGAGCAAATGCGTCAAATGGCGTCTAAGTATTCTTCAGAAGATACAACTGCAACAATTCGTGTTGTAGATGACTCTCCACTGGCTGCTGGTCTTGTTGGTCAAGCATATGAAGATTCATTTGCGAAAGAAGACCGTGAAATTAAACGTGGTACGAATACTCCAACTGCACGTGCACCTAAAAAAGGTGGTCGTCGTGGTCAGGAAGAGCAAAGCTTTAGCAAACAGCCTAAACGCGGTTTGAAAACAAGCCAAGCGGGCAAACACGGCTTCGAAAAACCTGTTAAAAAACAAGTTTACGATGTTGAAATTGGTGAAACGATTGTTGTTGCAGATTTAGCTGCAAAAATGGCAGTTAAGGTTCGTGAAGTAATTAAATCACTTATGAAAATGGGTGAGCTTGTTACTCAAAACCAAGCAATTGACCAAGAAATTGCTGCACTTGTTGTAGAAGAAATGGGTCATAACCCAGTTCGTGTATCTGATACTCAAGCTGAAGATAACTTACTTGAGAAAGCTGAAGAAGCACGTGGTGCGCAAACAACGCGTGCACCTGTTGTTACAATCATGGGTCACGTTGACCATGGTAAAACATCGCTTCTTGACCGTATTCGTCGTGCAAAAGTTGCTCAAGGCGAAGCGGGCGGTATTACACAGCATATCGGTGCTTACCATGTTACAACTGACAAAGGTATCATCACTTTCCTAGATACTCCGGGACACGCAGCATTTACTGCAATGCGTTCACGTGGTGCTAAAGCGACAGATATCGTGGTATTGGTTGTAGCGGCTGATGATGGTGTAATGCCACAAACTGCTGAAGCAATTGATCATGCTCGTGCTGCAGGTACGCCAATTATTGTTGCTATCAACAAAATGGATAAAGAATCTGCAGATCCAGATCGCGTATTGAACGAATTAACAACGAAAGAAATCGTACCTGAACAATGGGGCGGTGATGTTCCAGTTGCTATGGTTTCAGCACACTCAGGTGCAGGTATCGATGAACTTCTTGACTTGATTTCAATTCAAGCTGAACTTCTTGAGCTTAAAGCTTCTGAAGAAGGTGCTGCACAAGGTGTTGTAATTGAAGCTCGTGTTGATAATAGCCGTGGTGCTGTAACGTCGATTCTTGTTCAAAACGGTACATTGAAAGTAGGTGATCTTGTTCTTGCAGGCGCATCTTATGGTCGTGTACGTGCAATGACTGATGAAAATGGTCAACGTATCAAATCTGCGGGTCCATCTATTCCTGTAGAAATTTTAGGTCTTCCAGAAGCGCCAATGGCAGGTGATGAAGTTCTTGTTGTTGATGATGAGAAGAAAGCACGTGAAGTTGCTGAAGCTCGTTTAGATCGTGAACGTCAAAAACGTCTTGAACGTCAATCTGCAATGCGTCTAGAAAACTTAATGGCTTCTATGGGCAAAAAAGATGTACCTATCGTGAACGTTGTTCTTAAGACTGACGTACGTGGTACATTGGAAGCATTGATTGTTGCGCTTTCTGAATTGTCTACCGATGAAGTTAAAGTTCGTGTAATTAGTTCTGGTGTTGGTGCAATTACCGAGTCAGATGTAATTCTTGCTGAATCTTCTGAAGCGATTCTTCTTGGTTTCAACGTGCGTGCAGATAATGCAGCTCGTCAAAAATCAGATGCTGATGACATCGACATTCGTTACTACTCAATCATTTACCAATTGATTGATGATGTGAAAGCTGCAATGAGCGGTAAACTTGCTCCAGAACACCGTGAGACTATCTTGGGTGTTGCTGAAGTGCGTGAAGTGTTCCACTCTAGTAAATTTGGTGCTGCTGCAGGTTGTATGGTACTTGAAGGTACATTACATCGTAACAAACCAATTCGTGTCCTTCGTGATGACGTTGTTGTCTTCCAAGGTGAACTTGAATCATTACGTCGTTATAAAGAAGTGGTTGAAGAAGTTCGTGCGGGTATGGAATGTGGTCTTGCAGTTAAAGGCTATAAAGACATCAAACCACAAGATAAGATCGAAGTGTATGATGTTAAATTAATTAAACGGAGTCTTTAATGGCGGGTAGTCAACGTCTAAAGCGTATGGCGGATACAGTACAACGTGAGTTGTCTGAGCTTATCCGTCAGGAGCTTAAAGATCCACGCTTAGGTGGTCTTGTGACCATCTCTGCCGTGAAGGTTAGCCCAGACTTAGGATATGCCGAAGTTTATGTCACAGTAATGGGACGTGAACTTGGTGATGACCAGAATGAAGAAGCAAATAAAGAAACTTTAGATGTATTGAATAAAGCATCTGGTTTTTTACGTCATGAATTAGGGCATCGTATTAAGACGCGTATTACACCGCGCTTACGTTTCCATTATGACAAGACGAATGCTTATGGTAACTATATGTTTGGTCTAATTGCTGAAGCTGTGAAGGATTTACCTCCTGCTGAAGCTAAGCAAGATGACGAATAATTTGTAAGAATAAAAAAAGCCACCTTAGGGTGGCTTTTTTATTGAGGTCAAACGCTATTTAGCGTTAACGTTTTTTAGTGAATATCATCTTTAGTAGATTTACTTTTAGCGTGAAATGCACGACGACGTGTACGTTGCCACGGAAGAGGGCGATCAATTGCTTCAGGAACATCACCACTCATTGATCTTAAGCGTAAGTGCAAGGCTGCTTGTGCCATTAAATTTGCAGATACTGGTGCGGTAATAAATGCAAATAATGTAATTAATATTTCGGCAAAACCAAATCTACCTTGAAAGGCAGAATAAATAATTGCTGCAATTAAAAAACTACCTAAACCTAATGTGCTTGATTTTGTTGGAGCATGTAGGCGCATAAATAAGTCAGGAAGTCTGACCATACCAATACTACCGATCAGCATAAATAACGAGCCAATAATTAAAAATACTGAAACAAGAATTTCCATCACGAGTTGCATAGTTTCTACTCCTAATCAATTACATGGCCAGATGTAAAATATCTAGCTAAAGCAGTAGTTGAAACGAAACCAAGCATGGCAACCAATAGTGCACCTTCAAATAATGATGTACTTGCCCAATAAATACCTAAAACTACAATTAAACAAATAGCATTAAGGAATAAGGTATCCAAAGCCAATAAGCGATCGACAATAGATGGACCCATAATGAGGCGAATCAGACATAAAAGCATAGAGATGGTAATTGCAACCATGCAAATACTTAAAGCATACGGCAATATACTCATGAGTTATCTCCTACTTTTACGCCAAATATACGTATTAAAGGTTGTTCGTATCGCTCTTTAATCGTTTTAATTTCACTTTCAATGTCATCTGTATTTAAAGCATGAACTAAAATATCACAACGATCTTGGTCAATACCTGCGGTAACGGTACCTGGTGTTGTGGTGATAATCATCGCAAGAAGAGAGTTTACTTCTTCATGTTCTGTATCTAAAGGAACACGGAACCATTTTGGGTGTACATTTTTTGTTGGTCCAAGCACAAGTTTGGCAACATTGATATTACAGACAACAATATCCCAAACAACAACAAAGAAAAGTTTGAGTGCTTCTAACCAATTAATATTTGGCGTGCGATCGATAAACGGACTAAGTAGTTTTGGAATGGCAAAAGCAAGTAGTAGTGCCATAATGAGAGTTGCTGCATCTAGGCTTTGAGCAAGCATGATCCAACTCAAACCACAAAGTACAGAAACTAAGGGGTGGGGGAACCAACGATCAACAAAAGAAATTTTTTGCATATTATGGCTCCTCAGTTGGTTTAAGTTGATCTATTTCAGGATGATCATCTTGAGTGCGCTGTTCAATAATTTGATGTTTTTTGAACTCTGAAATATGCTGCCCCTTTAGTGTTTCCTCAGAAATAATATAAGGAATGAGGTGTGCATTTGGATCAACCGTTTCACCACCATATTTAGTTTCTGGTAAGTTTTCTGCATCAAAGGGTTGAACGCTAATAAACTTGCCATGTTCATCTTTTTTCAGGAAAGTTGATTCATATAAAGCATTGTTTTGAATTTGTGCCGCAGTATTTGAAATGTATTGATAAATAGGATTTGCAAATACGACATAAAGAACTAAGCCTGAAAGTAGGACATAAATTGCATAATCGTTACGTTTTGGAGCAGTGCTAGGTAATGCTTGGTATTGTGCATATTCAGGTTTTTTAGGGTCACTCTCAGGCTTAGTTGCGCGCCAGAAAAGAATAAAACCTACTCGTGTAAATGCAATAATACTGAGTAAACTAACCACTAAAACCGTAATGATAATAATCAATTGGTATGGTGAATGAGCAGTTGCCTGTAAAAGGAAAACTTTACCAAAGAAGCCACTGAATGGTGGAAGACCTGCCAACATTAACGCAATAATAAAGTAGCTAATAGATACAACTTTATGTTGTTTCATTTGTGGTGCAATTTTAAAGTGATCTTTAAACTCGCCACGTTGAGAGGTAATCCAACCTGCTAACAAGTAAAATGCTGCACCAATAATTGTACTATGAACTAAGTAATACAATGCAGCAGCCCATGCTTGTGTATTAAATAGTGAAATTGCAATTAAGATTGTACCTATAGATGACAAAATCATAAAACCAACAAAACGTCTTAAACGTTCAGCACCAATGGCACAAATTGCACCATAAAGTGAGGTAATTAGACCGATAGGTAGCAATAAATTTTGCAGAATTGAGCGACTTAATTCATCATCAAATACAGTACCATTTACGCGTAAAATTGAGTAAATACCCACTTTAGTCATAATGGTAAAAATGGCTGCTACAGGTGTGGTTGCGACTGCATAAGTTTTTGGAAGCCAGAAACCTACAGGTAACATGGCTGCTTTAATACCAAATACAACAAATAAGAGTAAGCCACCAGCAACAGCAAGACGGTGTTGATCCGCTTCCAATAGAGGCATTAGACGTGCCACATCTGCCATATTTAGGCTACCTACACTGCCATAAATCATACCTAAACCAATAAGGAATAAGGCAGAAGCAAGAAGGTTGATGGTGACGTAATGAATGCCGAGTTGGAATCTTGCTCGGCCTTGTCCATGAAGAAGCAGGACATACGATGCCATAAGCAAAATTTCAAAGAATACGAATAAGTTAAATAAATCGCCTGTTAGGAATGCACCACAAAGTCCCATGAGTAAAAAATGGAACATGACATGGAAATATCGACCACGTTCATCCCACTCTTTACTTGCGTACCACATAACTGGAACCGCAAGAGAGTAGGTGAGTACCAACATAAATGCAGAAAGCTGATCGAGTACAAGTACAATACCAAATGGCGCAGCCCATTCACTCAAGTTGTAAACAGAAACTTGCCCACTGCTTGCAAATATTAAGTAGCTAATAGCAGTAAATAGACCAAGAGCAGAAGAAATATAGCTAATGCCGCGACGCCATGGTTGGCGCCAGTCATGTGCTAAAGAGCCTGAACCTGGGTTACCTAAAAGCACAAGAATAAATGCAGTAAATGCAGGAATTAAAATACTAAAAATAGGTGTGTGCTGTGTCCAAAATTGGAGGATGTCAGTCATTATGGCTCATCCTCGCGTGGGTCAATTTGTGGTATTTCTTCTTTGGAGTCAACGTGGTCTGTTCCTGTTTCAAAACGACTGCGTAATGCAAGTTGAACAATAAATGCAGTAGTTGCAAAACCAATAACAATAGCTGTTAAAACTAGAGCTTGAGGGAGGGGGTCTGTAACGCGTTCAGTCGCTGTAAGTACCGCAGGTGCATTCATTTGAATACGACCCATGGCAAATAAAAATAAGTTAACTGCATAACCAATCATGGCTAAGCCCAAAACCACAGGAAAAGTACGTGCTCGAAGTATTAAGTAAATACCTGTTGCAGCGAGTAATCCTATTGAAGAGGCAAGTAAAAATTCTAAGCTAATCATATTTTACCCCTTCGGAACTGGACCAGTAATACTGGTATGACGTGAGTCACCAAGTACGGAAATCATTAACATAGTTGCGCCAACAACAGTGATATAAACACCTAAGTCGAAAATAGCGGCAGATGCTAAATGCATTTCACCTAAAATTGGTGGGTTAACATAGATGTGTGCGCTGGTGAGGAATGGTCGCCCCCAAAGCCATGCAGCAATACCTGAAAGTCCTGCAATGACTAAACCAACACCAATCCAAATTTCGTATAAACGCCCAGATTTAGCTTTTAATAAGCGTTCAGCTTGATCTTGACCCAAAGCAATATATTGAATAACAAGAGCAAGAGATGTAATTAAACCTGCAATAAATCCACCGCCAGGTAGGTTATGACCACGTAGGAAGATATATAAACTTACGACAAGTGCTAAAGCTAAAATCCATGAAGACGTGATACGGAACATCAGCGGAGATGGATTAAAGCGATAGGTTAGACCTTGTGTAGTTGTGGTTCCATGCGTACGCATACCATCCATTAAACAAAGTGCACCAATTGCAGCAATACCTAATACGGTAATTTCACCAAATGTATCAAAGCCACGGAAGTCGACTAAAATTACGTTTACAACGTTTGTACCACCACCCAATGGAATGGCTTGTTGCATAAAGAACCATGAAATTGAATTGTGATCACGGGTCAGAATCAGCCATGTAATCCATGTAATACCCACACCACCAGAAATGGCAAGTAATGCATCTCTCCAACGTCTAGGTACTGAAGATTCATAAGGCGTGAGTTGTGGTAACAACGATAAGCTCATAAGAAGTAGAACTGTTGTTACAACATCAACTGTAATTTGAGTCAGTGCAAGATCCGGTGCAGAGAAGCATACGAATACCATGGTCACAACTAAACCTACAGCACCACTAATTAAAATTGCTTTAATACGTTCGTGATGGAACCATAACATCATCCAGCATGAAGAGAACAATAATAACCAAAGCACAATCGCAATTGCGGGTGCATGAGATAACTCACGAGTACCTGTTGTGATGCCTGAGTTTAATAGAGGTAAAGCAACAACAATGATGCTGAAAAGTACAATCCATAAAAGGTAACTTTGTAGCTTTCCATTTTCAGTTGCACGTTTAAACTTGCGAGCATTGAGTAATAAATGTTTTAGGAATAGGTCAAAGAGAACTTTTCCTTGGAATTTACCTAAATAAGGGTCTAAATCAATTTCACGAATTTTGCCACCTTTCGCTAAAGAGAAATAGAAACCAATACCACCAATTAATGCAATTGCACTCATGAGTAATGGTGCATTAAACCCATGCCAAATGGCAATGTGGACACCTTCAAAACTTGCGATTTGGGTGCTGGCTTGCGTTGTACTGTTAATAATATTTTGAATGAGTAGCGCAGGGAAAATACCCACTAAAATACATAAAATTGCAAGTAATGTTGCAGGTGCTCTCATGCCAAAAGCAGGCTCATGAGCATTTTTATTAGGAACATCTTTGCCCACGGGGCCATCAAAAAATACACCGTGAACAAGACGTACAGAGTATGCGACTGCAAAAATACCAGCAAGTGTTGCAACAATCGCTGAAATTACCATTACAGGACCTGATAAATTCGCAAGCAACTCGGTAAAGAACATTTCTTTAGACAAGAAGCCATTGGTCAGCGGAACACCTGCCATAGAGGCAGCAGTGATCATAGTTAAGGTTGCAGTAAAAGGAAGTAGTTGCCATAAACCACTAAGTTTACGTAAATCACGTGTACCAGATTCGTGGTCAACAATACCTGCAATCATGAACAATGCCGCTTTAAATGTGGCATGGTTGATAATATGGAAAATAGCTGCGGCAACAGCAAGGGGAGAGCCAATACCAAGTAAGCAAACAATAAGACCTAAATGGCTAATCGTTGAGTAAGCCAATAAACCTTTTAAATCTTCTTTAAATATGGCAAAGAAGGCCGCCATACATAACGTAAATAATCCAATAAAAGTCACAAGGTTGTGGTAAAGCGCGGCACCTGCAAAAATTGGAAGTAAACGTGCAAGTAAGAAAATACCAGCTTTTACCATAGTTGCAGAGTGCAAATAAGCCGATACAGGTGTTGGTGCTGCCATTGCATTTGGTAACCAAAAGTGGAATGGGAACTGCGCACTTTTAGTAAAAGCACCAAGTAAAATGAGTAAAAGTGTTGGAACAAATAAAGGACTTTCTTGGATTTGTTCTGCCATACCTAAAATTTGATCGATTTGGTATGTGCCAGTAATTTGTCCTAATAAAATAAAACCACCCAGCATGGCAAGCCCACCCATACCTGTAATGGTTAGAGCCATACGTGAGCCGCGTTGAGCTGCATCGTAATTGCTCCAGTAACCTACAAGCAGGAATGAGGAGATACTGGTTAACTCCCAAAACACAAGTAATAGAAGTAAATTATTAGATAGGGATATACCAAGCATAGCTGCCATAAACAGCATGAGTAATAGGTATAATTTGCTGAGAGAGTTTTTAGGGCTTAAATAATAGTATGCATAAATATAAATGAGGGTACCAATTCCCGTAATAAGAAGGGAGAAAAGTAAACCCAGTGCATCGAGGCGGAAACTGAGATCTATACCTAATTGAGGTAACCAAGACCATGTTTGAATGATCGTTTTGCCATTAAATACAGCTTCGGCTTGAGTCAGTAACAAGATTAAGCTTGTAAGACTGACTCCAATAGCACCTAAAGCTGTTACCCCGCGCGAGAATTTCTTCAGCCACGAGACAAGTATTGTGCCTAGTACTAACGGTAACAAGATAATAATCGGTAGCACACTCGTATCCATAGTCGTGATTTAGGTCGAGAAACCTAATGTGAATCTTAATCTTTCAAGGATTATAGGACAGCAAAGAACGATCCAAGTTTCTAAATCTTGAAAGCCAAATGTTGAATCAAAATGAAAAATAAGTTGTATTGCGCAACTTAGGAATGATTGCAAAATCCGATATTTTTACGAAATTTGCAAATAAATCCGATCATATTACAGCCAAAGCACAACATCAATCTTTTTTGATCACATTGGGCACATTATACGCTGACTTCATTTCTCTATGGGCAAGATACATGAATAGATGTTTTAATAAATGTAAGCAAAGACTTAGTTTGAAAAAAAATTACTCAAGTAACTTTTGGTCTGGACTTGTTTGGATGTCGTTTGTTAGTAATGTGATGAGGTCTTTTAGTTGTTCATCATTCAATTTTTCATGAATAAATTGATACATACTTTGTGGTGTTTCAACACTACCTTGTAAAGCTTCAAGATCATTTGAAATATTGAGATCTTCATTTGTGGTTAAATTTTGATAAATTTCATCAAATTCAACTGTAAATTGTGGTGGCATTATCGGATGTAATTGTTGGTTTTCTAGCTGTAAGCATTGATAGTCAGATGCTTGTTCTAATAATTCTGCTCGATTACCTGTCGCAATCATTTGTAAATGTGGAAATGCTTGATTGAGCCGAGCCAAAATAGTCGTACATTCATCTTGATCAAGCTGTTGGTCAATTTCATCAATTAATAAGATGCCATCGCCTTCTAAACATGGGTAAAGGCTTGATGGATTTAGTAAACACATACGACGAACAAGATCTCCAACCAAAGCAATCCAATTTTTTAAACTATTAGAAAGTTGTTGGAACATCATGGTTTTACCTTGATACGTTACCATGAGTTGTAGTTTTGGTAGGTATTGCACATAAATATTACTAAGTTCAGGAAATATGATGGTAAGCGTATCTTTTAGCGCAGATAAGCTAGGTGCATGCATTTGGTTATAAGCATGAATAAGAGCTGCGCTTAAATCTTGATGTCGGTCGCTACTTTTTTGGCTTGAAATTAAACGATTTACAAGATCTGTAGTTTGGGCATTTTCAATGTCTGAAATTTCACGAAACCATTCAAAAAAACGTGAAAAAGTTGTGTACTGAATTGTGGTAATTTCATAAGCATTTCCTGCTTGAAAAATAGCAGGATTGTTTTTATTGGTTAAATTTATTTCATGAACAAAACGCTCTGAAGGGTAATATGCAATAAGTGGTAAGCCTTGTAATGGATCTAGTTGAGCTGCCTTTTGATAAAGCGCAACAAGTTTTTCTAATTTTTGTGTTTCAACTTTGCTATGACCTGTTAAGGCTTTCGTTTTTGTTTTGTAAAGTTGCCAATCGCATATTTGAGTTTCAATTTCACATGAATTGATAGATTCGGGCAATGAGCCAATTTCTATTGGCAGATGTACTTTTATATCGATTTTTGCTTGTAGGCGATCTTGTTTAATATCGTGATCAGGTAAAATTGCACCTGCTGTTCGAGCATCTTTATAACGTGCAGAAAACCAAGTCAGTGCAAGAAAGGTAGAGCGCAGTAAAGATGTTTTTCCTGAACCTTGATGGCCTAAAATAAGCGTGATAGGTGCATTGTGATATTCAAAATTTATTTTAGTATCGGTAAAGTGAGTGATGTGCTTGAACTGTATAGATTTTATTTTCATAGAACACCTGCATGAATTATACGACAGCTTTACGTAAGGACATTGGCATTTTAATTTTGAGTTGTTGAACCAAGTCGTAAATATGATGAATATTTAAACTTAACTTAGCACGAGTACATGCGACGTATAACAAACGTAATTCTTCATCGCTAATTTTAAAGTCTTTATCGTTCAGTCTAAATTGGTAGTCATCTTCAATATGAACACGATTCCATTCTAAACCTTTGGCTTTATGCGCAGTCGAAATAATATAATCCGCCTGATCAATAGGCGTAATTTTCGCTAAAGCACGTTTAAGTGGATCTGTTCCATGATCATCTACAAGTTTGACCAATGGCTTAATGTCGCTACCATCATTTGTTTCACAATATTCGTGAACATCGTGCCAAGAATTAAACCAAGCCAATTCCGGAACATCGGTAACACGCTTACCTTGTTTGAGCATGCTTGCCGCATCAACAAATTTATTTAATCGAACATGATCGGCTTGAAGGCTAACTTTATCACCATGTACCAAACCTGAAAGCAAAAGTTCCATTGCGCGAGCATTGGTACGGCATAAAATAGCATCACGCATTTTAGTGTGTGGTTTATTCACAACTTTAGAATTTAACTGTGGATTACCCAATAAAGGCACAGTTTCATTCAATGCACCTAAAATGGCATTTGCATTGAGTGCAATTTCTTCACCAAAACGAAAAGATGTGGTTAAGCGTGATTCTGGTAAAGGCAATTGTTGCATGGCATTGACTGCGCCGCGCCACGCATAAATTTGCTGATGTGCGTCACCTACATAAATGACTTGAGAATTACGTTGTTTCAGTAAAATTCCAAGCATGAGAGGGTCAGCATCTTGTGCTTCATCAAATAAAATATAGTCAGATGGAATATTGGGTTCAGACAATGCCCAAAGTTTTAAATAAATATCGTGCCCAATGCCTGCTTGATGATTGGGATCGATCGATTCTAACCAACGACGTTCAACAGCTTTATATAAATGTGCTTGTAGCGTTGGAATATCATCTGGATGTAACCAACTTGGTGCTTGAATATGACGTGGAGCAGGGTATTGCGAACTGGTAGAGCAAAAATAGCTCACTGTATTTGCCACTAAACTTGCTAAACGTGACGGCATTAAAACGTATTTTTCATAACGTCCGCCCATCATTCTACGAAGTGTAATCGGCTCTAAGCGATATTCTTTCGCAATAAAACTTGGGCTTAAACGTGGTAGGCGAAGTTTGTCGGTTACTCCACGTGGAACGCTTCTATAGGCTAAGGAGTGAAAGGTTCGGCAATCAACATTTCTATGAAATTTACTTTGCGCTTCTGCTGCAATGGTTTTGTTAAATGCGAGATACATGCCACGTCTTTGTGGCATAGCATCGCTAATCATTTGTAAAGTTGTAGTTTTACCTGTGCCTGCATAGGCAATAACTTTAAAAGATTTCCCTAGGCGAGCGTTATCAATAGCAGTTGCTTGTTCATAGGTCGCATTGGGTTTGTTATTTTCAGACACAGATAATTTACTTTTAATTAATGTTGACGATTTGCTTTTTCAACCAAGCCAGATAAACCTTGACGACGCGCAAGTTCGTTAAGCACCAATTGAACATCTAAATCGAAATAGCCAAGCATCACAATGGTATGGAACCAAAGATCTGCAACTTCATAAATCACATCATTTTTATTGTCTTCATTGGCTTTTACATCAAAATCTTTGGCAGAAATAATGGTTTCAACGCTTTCTTCGCCCACTTTTTCTAAAATTTTGTTTAAACCTTTATGGTAAAGCTTTGCGACATAAGATGAATCAGGATCGGCTTTTTTACGCTCTGCCATCATTTTGCCTAAATAAGACAATACATCGACTTGTTCAGATTTTGCAGTTGAGGCATTCATTGCAAGCGTATGTGGATTTACAGATTTTTCACCATAAATTTGGTTCGGGTCTTTAATTTGAGCGTCTACAATTTCCCAGCCATTTGGCGTAAGTTTGCGGTAGAAGCAAGATTCACGACCTGTATGGCAGGCAATTCCGCCGTGTTGCTCAATTTGAAGCACAATAACGTCTGCATCGCAGTCTAAACGAATTTCATGAACTGTTTGGAAGTGTCCAGATTCTTCGCCTTTGTGCCACAACTTATTGCGTGAACGAGAGAAGTAAACCGCTTGGTTTTTTTCAGCCGTTAAGGTTAAAGCTTCACGGTTCATCCACGCAACCATAAGCACACGACCCGTTTGATGATGCTGTGCAATAGCAGGCACTAAGCCTTGTTCGTTAAATTTTACTTCATCGAGCCATTGCACATTATTCATGAGTATTTCACCAAAATATTTTCAAAAAATTAATCAATACGTTTGCCGTATCGTTTCGATAGTGTACGGCATCCGCATCCTTTTAAGGAAATAAATCTTCATCTATTTTTTAATAATGTGTGGCTTAGTCAATATGAATTTTTGCAGGTTTTGCAATATCTTCGTAATCTATGGTTTGTAGCATATTCAACTTTAAGCCCGAAATTGTAATTGCCATTTCCTTACGGAAATATGGAATTTGATACATGCTTAAAAATGAGAAATCTCGAATTGGTCCTGCAATTTTTGAATGTGATTGATATAAAGGTGTAAGCAATCGGCTAAAAAATTGGTAAAAGCGAATAGAAGATTGACGATGTTGATGATAGCTTTTCCAGAGTGCATTTAAGTCTAAAAGCTCTTTTTGAGTGGCAGCTTGAAATGCTTGTCCTAAAGCCCAAGCATCCAATAATGCCATATTTGCACCTTGTCCTAGTTGAGGGCTCATAGCATGTGCTGCATCACCAATCACACCTATTCGACCTTCACCAAACTTAGACATCACCACATCTCTATAGTTAGCAGAAAGCCACTTATTTTGTTCATTTGACTCGGGTAAAACCGTTTCAAACCATTCTGCTGCTTTGCTCCATTTTTGGTGGATTTGATGCAGCCATTTTTGCTGAGAAGTTTTATTTACTAAAAAGGAGTCAAGCTGTTCTGTTGGCATACTCCAGAAAATGCTCGAAAGTTTTTCTGTACTATTTGGAATAGAACCTGTGGGAAGAATGCCCATCATGGTTTGGGAGCGATCATAAAATTGATGCAAAATTTGAGTGTCGAACTCTGGACATTCAGGCGTAATCATCCATTTTGCTCCCCACGGATACGGCTTATTCATTTTTACCCAAGCTTCAGGGCGGATAGAACTCCGTGCACCATTGGCAATAATGACCACATCAAATGTTGCTTCAAAATTTCCTAAGCTTGATGTTCCCTTAATGCGAATTTCATCTGTGTTTTCATTGAGTGTTTGAACGTCATGTCCCATATACCAATGAATATGATTGGGGAATTCACGTGCTTTGCTTTCGAGTACATGGCATAAGGTTGCACGGTGAATACCAAGTCCATAGAAGTTTTCATTGGCTTGTTTGTAATGGCTATTGACGAGCAGTTTTCCATTGGCAAGTTGCCCTTCAAGACCTGTAACCACAGCACCAAGTTGAAGTGCGTGTTCTAAAATTCCTAAGTGTTCAAATACAGCTAAACCAGAAGGTTGGAGGAGTAGTCCTGCACCTACAGGATCTAAATTTTCAGCTTTTTCAAATAGGCTAACTTGTATATTTTGTTTTGCTAAAAGTATGGCAGATGCAATACCTGCTGTACCTGCCCCAATAATGGCAATATGTAATGTTTTCATTATTTAAAATTAAATTTTTAATTAAATTTAATGTAGCAAAACATCAGTGGTATCGCACGGGAAATTCACTAAAAGTGTTGGGGCATATTTTTGAAACTGAATAAAATCACAAATCCTGCATAAATTCTGCAAAATTCTGCTTTTCGATCATTTCTAAAAACTCATCGCCTAAACGCTGACTTTCCGCCACACTTTGGTTCCACAACTGAATGCGTTTTTGTTGATCTAAACCCTTTAAAGTAAAGTCTTTACGGTCAGGTAAACGACCTAAAGGTAAAGATGCTAAATACTCTTGAGATGGAGATAATAATAAAGTTCGTGCTTGATTTTCAGGGTTAGATTTTCTGTTTTTAAACATTTTATCGAACCAGCCTGGTGTAATACTGTCGGTAAAATGTGGGTATAAAACAACACCGTTACTTTGGAATGGTAGATCGATGTGATAATCAATTAAACCACCATCTCGGTAACTTCCTTTAGGTGCATTTGGAATATTACGAACTGCAGACATTACCCCTGGAATAGATGCAGATGCCATGAGCCAAGGCGTTACATTTTCATTATTTAGGGTTTGGTAGTGGGTAATAAAATCATCATCAACTTTAAATTGTTCACCAATATTGGGCTGACTAATGACGCGTTGCATGAATAAGCGATTATGTTTACGTGCAAGTGCATTACTACTGACAATTCCCGCAACTGAAGCGAGTAAAGGAAGTGATTTATCACTTTGGAAAATATGCTGTGCTTTCACTGAAATAACAGCAAGGTGATAATCGGGATGTTCAACGAGTTGTTGTTCTTTGCCCCGAATTAATTCAAAAAGCATGTTTTTGCAAATATCACCCACTTCTTGGCGCGACATTTTATTGGTGAAATGCAGATTGGTATAAAGTTCAGAAAGTCTTTGAGTTCCTTCTTGTGCCCCCCATGCCAAAATGCTTGCAAAACGCCAACTGCCAATACTTGAGCCAATAACAGTTCTGCGCTGCGGCGCTTGTGTTAGGAAGCGACCAAAAATTGCTTGATCTAAACCTTGAATACCAATGCCTTTCGGGCCACCTGCAGCACCGGGCAGTATATCGACTTGATGTGCATGTAAGCCTTCTTTTGTAATGAGTTTACGTGCAAGATAACCTGCTCTAATATTTAAAGCTCGTGGTTGTTTTTTTAGAATTTGCATAATGAAATATAAATTTGTATAAAAATATTAGTTGAAACTTAATTTAATACAAAATTCGATTAATGATGAGAAAAATCAGGCAAGTTTTTATTTTTTAAGCTATCTTTTAGTTCTAGATTGTTGATTGGTAATGAAAATGACTTCATTTAGAAAAATTATGACGTGGTTCTGTGTGGTATTGCTGCTTGTTGTTGGTATGTTCTGGGCATTTACAGACTCTGAACCAGATGTAACTTTAGAACAAGCACCCATAGAAGAACAAGTGAATTAACATTTAGCAGTCTATTAAACTATAGACGTTATTTAATAGACTGCTTTAGCTTTTAACAATTATTTTGATAATCGAAAAATGGCAAGGAAACTTGCAATTACAAGTAAAACGACCGATACATACCAAGGTGCAATGACCGAAATTGCCAGTAAAATAGCCATAACACTACCAAAAATCCAACTACGTTTTTGCTGATGTTCCATTTGCAAACGCATAGTTTGTAATTCTTGTAATTGTTTTGCTTGCCATGCAGATTGGTTCTTTAAACCGTTGATGCTATCAATCAAAATACTTGGTAAATCTTGTGCACCAAGAAGTAAGTCGGGAATTTGCTGACCTAATTCTTTCATGTTTTTGACAGGATTCATGTTGGTTTTAACCCAATCTGTCAAAATTGGTTTTGCAAGTTGCCAAATATCTAAGTCAGGATATAAGTCTGTACCTAAGCCTTCTACATGAACCAATGTTTTTAGTAAAAGCATAAGTTGTGGTGGAATTTCTAAATGGAAGCGACGTGCAATATCCATCACTTCAAGTAAAATACCTGCAAAATCGAGTTCGCTCATTGGTTTTGAAACCATTGGGCCAACGGTGCGACGCATTTCTCTTGCTAAACCATCCTGATCGGTTCCTGGTGGAATCCAACCTGCTTGGTGCACAATTTGAATGAGTTGCATGAAATTGCTGTTCATTACCGCAAGTAACATTCGTGCAACGGTCATTTGATCGTGTTTAGACAATTCACCCATAATGGCACAGTCCAACGCGATATAGCGTGGCGCATTTGGATTAATAGTTTCTACAAAAATATTTCCTGGATGCATATCTGCATGGAAAAAGTTATCGCGGAATACTTGGGTAAAGAAAATGGTTAAACCTTTTTCAGCAAGGTCTTTACGATCCATACCCAATTTATCGAATGTTGCTGTATCTGAAATTGGAACGCCTGTAATACGTTCAGCAACCATCACATCTTTGCTATCCATATAAACTTCAGGCACATACATCATGCTTGAGCCTGTGAAGTAATGGCGCATACGACGTGTATTGTCTGCTTCTAAAGTTAAATCGAGTTCTTTAAGAATGATTTGACGATAGTCTTGGATAATTTCAGATAAGTGCAATGCACGTGCTGCTTCTAGACGCTTTTCTAGACGACAACCTAGCCATTCTATAATTTCAAAATCTTGTAAAATTTGCGTACGAATATCGGGGCGTGTCACTTTTACAACAACTTCACGACCATCATGCAATGCCGCTGTATGAACTTGTGCAATAGATGCTGCGGCTAAAGGTTGTTCATCAAAACGAGAAAATAGTGTTGCAACATCTGCTTTGAGTGAATTTTGAATACGTGATTTTACAACGTCTACACCGTATGGTTTTACTTGGTCTTGAAGCAGTGTTAGTTGCTGTAAAACTTCAGGTGGAATGAGGTCACGACGTGTTGAAAGCAATTGTCCCATTTTAATGGCAAGCGGCCCCATATCTTCCAAAGCTTGTTTTAGCTTTAAAGGATTTTTACTTTCTTTGCTTGACCATGCAGCAGGGTGCATGCGGATAATACTTAAAACATGACGGGCTTTTTCAGGTAATTCATCCGCAGGGAACAACGTGTCGAGTCTATAGTGCGCTGCAATACGCCAAAGTTCGAGTAAACGTGAAACATGCGGAATCATATATATTATTACCTAATTTTGAGTTGTATTTTCTAATGCGTCGACTTGTATTTGAAGCTGTTGAATTTTTGCTTCAGTACGGTCTAAATTTTGCTGGAAAGTGCGAGTATCTTGATGGAGATTGTCCATTTGCCAACGGGCAGCAAATAGTCCTGAATCTTCTTTCAAAGTATCTTCAGCAAAAAATGCATAACTTTGTAACGTCTTTTTTAAATGCTTGGGTGCGCGTTGAATTTTACCAATTTCATGGGCAAGGCTAGGACCAATCCAAGGACTTAAATGTGATGCTAAATCGGGTTCAGCTTGTTGCATAATGTTTTGGATTTTTTGCAATAAGTGATAATCGCCTTGTAGTGGAATATTTCCAACTTCATCTGCAACCAAAAGCTTAAGTAGCTCGACCACATTTTTTACATGTAGCGTTGCTGTCGCTTCAAAAACTTGCTGGTTTTTATCAAAAGGGCGTTGCTCAAATATTGAAGATGCTTCGCTATGACCTGTTACCGTTGGTTCTAAACGAACTTTATTTTCATCGAAAAAAACATCAACTGAAAGTTGTGGTTTGTCTAAAACAACACGAAGCATTTTGCCTTGAAGCTCATTGAGCTGAATGCGAGTAATCGCATCTAAATCAATGATATGGTTCACGAATCGTTCAACTGCACCAAGTGCCAGAATCGACCACATAGTTATAACCTTAAAGTTTGAAACCACGGTGAACAGCAACAACACCTGCTGTTAAATTGTGATAATCACAGTTTTGGAATCCAGCATTTTCCATCATACCTTTTAAAGTACGTTGGTCTGGGTGCATACGAATAGATTCTGCTAAATATTTATAACTTTCTGAGTCATTTGCAATGATTTTACCCATGATTGGTAAAGCCGTGAATGAATATAAATCGTAAATTTTAGCGAATGGTTCAAATACAGGTTTAGAGAATTCTAAAATTAGTAAACGACCGCCTGGCTTAAGTACACGGTACATTGCAGCAAGTGCAGCATCTTTATCTGTTACGTTGCGTAGACCAAAAGAAATAGTTAAAAGGTCGAAGCTATTATCTTCAAATGGTTCTAAAGTTTCAGCATTGGCAAGAACGAAATCTACATTGGTACAGCCTGCATCGATTAAACGATCACGACCCACATTGAGCATAGATTCGTTAATGTCTGAAAGTACAACATGACCTGTTGGGCCTACTTCACGGCTAAATACTTTTGCAAGGTCACCAGTACCACCAGCAATATCAAGTACGCGTTGACCACGACGAACGCCCGACATATTAATTGCAAAGCGCTTCCATAGACGGTGAATACCAAATGACATTAAGTCATTCATGATGTCGTATTTGCTTGCTACAGAATGGAATACTTCTGCAACTTTTTGAGCTTTATCTTCACTGCTTACAGTTTGGTAACCAAAATGTGTTGTTGCACCGACATTACCTGTGTTTGCACCACGTGGAAGATTATATTTAGGAACAGAACCAGTAACAGGTGTGTCTGAAGTTGGCAATTCTAAAGATTGCTGTTGACCTTGTGGCGCACCTTGAGGAAGTGGCTCTGTTAGAAAAGGACTCACATTGTCTGTTTGTGCCGACGCAGAAGAAGGGGTAGGCGTTTGATTTTCATTCGACATTTGAGTCACTCCTAACATAAGAATAGGGTTAATGTTGCAGTGCTTGCATGATGACAGATTATGAGTCGATATACAGCAATCAGCGTGCAATTGTTATGAATAATATACAGGAAAATAAAGCTTAGACTTATTTCCCCTTTAAATAGTTTGATCCATTATTGAAATGGATTTAAATCGCCTGCATGAACTTTATCGACAATTTTTCGTTCTATTGCAGTAAATTCTTTTACAAATTTCTCTGCCGACTTTAACGGTTTTAGCGCTAAAAAGCCATCTTGCATAAAGTCATACATCACTTCAAAGTGATATTTATTTGCAGCACCTTTACACATTTTAAAGGCTGCTTGAACCATAAATGAGCGCATGTATTTGTCTAAGCTTATGCCAAGTTCATCCAGTAAGCGTAGCTGTTTTAAACGGTTTTCACCTTGATTGAGCTTTAAGTAAGTGACACGCATTATTTCATCGGTTATTACAGGATTATTGGGATAATCTTCAAGTAATTGAATTGCAACTTCTTCGTCTAGCTGAACGGCTAAAATAGCCAAGGTTACGCCTGCTGTTCCTGTTTTTATGGCATTTTCAGGAATGAGTTTTTCGGCTTTATGTGCATATTTTACAAGTCGTGCAATTTGTCCTGCAAGTGCATCGAAATCTGGTCCGCCATATAGTCTATTTAAGAAATATTCAGACATTAAAATATTTTGTTTTTCTGCAAATTGTTTTGCATGTGTACGTTGTATACGTTGTTTTTGCCATGCTTGAACGTCTTGCAGGCGGTAAAAAATGTCCTGATTTTTATGGTATTTCAGCTGATAGTAAAGTTCTAAAAGCTCATCTAAAACAGCAAGTTTAGACATGTAACGTCTCAGGTGGTGTACTTAATACTTGAATTTTAGTGTGTGTTTTATAGATGCGCTATGGTTTGGGAGAAAAAAATCGTGGAGTGGTGGGTTTGTTTGTGTTCCTAAGGATTAAAACCCCGCTTTTCAAAATATAAATTGAATCTATCTACAGTTTTTATATTTTTATAATATAGAGTTTTGGCATTCACTTAAGAAGAATCAAATGAATAATTGTATATCAAAAAAAATTAAAGAAGTTAAATGGTTAAAAGCTGTATGTATTTCAATTTTCGATCATTGGCTAGATGAATTAGAAGCAGATGAGTGCAAGGTTTTATGTTACTCAATAGCTAAAAGTTCGGATGCTTTAGATGAATATTTGGAAGGTGAAAACAAATTTATTAATTTTTATAAATCCTTATCTGATCAAGTATATTGTTTTTATAAAGATTCTTGGCAATTATTTAATACAAATAGCGAAGATTTTGAACAAATCGTAATAAGCAGCTTAAGGGAAGAACGATTAAATTTTTTTGATATTTATTATCCAAACTACTCTGTAAGATTTAAAGGCGGATACGACCGAACAGATATTGTTCTCATTGAAGATATGAAAACATTACTAGAATTAAATAAGATTGTTGAAATGAAAGGATTATTTCTTTTATCTGTTCAAAATTATCCAGATAATTATGATTGAAATTTATGAAGATAATAAAAATATTAAGAAATTCGAAACTACGATATTTTGCTGCTTAAGTGTATTGAAAACCTTTAGTCATTATTTAACAAAAACTCTCTCATCTGAAACTCTATTTTTTATATACTCAAGAAATAGGGGCTAAAAAGTATGAATAACGATGATAAAAGAAACTGAATTTAAACCAATGCAAGAAGAACAATTATCTGTAGAGCTTATTCAGGCGCAATACGCCATGAAAGAAACTCGCGGACAATCAAATGCCAAAAGCTTACTTATTTTGGTCAACGGAATTGAACTTGCAGGTAAAGGCGAAGCCGTTAAACAACTCCGTGAATGGGTAGACCCACGCTATTTACGTGTAAAAGCAGATGCCCCCCATATATTCGACCATAAAAAAACATTTTGGCAGCCATATTCACGCTCAATTCCTGCCGAAGGACAAATATTGGTGATGTTTGGTAATTGGTATACAGACTTATTATCAACGGCATCTCATGTTTCAAACCCCTTAGATTCCACGCTATTCGACGAATACGTGGAAAACATGAGAGCTTATGAACAAGATCTAAAAAATAACAACGTAGATGTCATTAAAATTTGGTTCGACTTGTCTTGGAAATCACTGCAAAGCCGTTTAAACGAAATGGATCCTAGTGAAGTACATTGGCATAAATTACATGGTTTAGATTGGCGTAATAAAAAACAATACGATAATTTACAGCGCTTACGCCAACGCTTTACAGAAGATTGGGTCATTATTGATTGCGAAGATGCAGTATCGCGAGATCAACAATTTGCACAACATATTTTACGCAAATTAAAGCATCTTCCAGAGCATCAAAGTAAAGCCAAAGGAAAATGGAAACAAGCAAAAACACCTGAAGTTTTAATTAACCCACCACTTCAAGAAATTCCGAAAGACGAATACAAAGCAGAGTTGAAAAAGCTGACATCTAAGGTTTCTAAAGCGTTACGTTTTGATGACCGAAATGTTGTGATTGTATTTGAAGGGATGGATGCAGCAGGAAAGGGCGGCGCTATTAAACGCATTGTGAAAAAGCTTGATCCGCGTGAATATGAAATTCATACCATTGCCGCACCTGAAAAATATGAGTTAGCACGACCCTATTTATGGCGCTTTTGGACAAAGCTGCAACCTGAAGAAAAGATTAGTATTTTTGACAGATCTTGGTATGGACGTGTTTTGGTTGAACGTATAGAAGGTTTTGCGCAAGATGCAGAATGGCAACGTGCTTATAACGAAATTAACCGCTTTGAAAAAGACTTATTCGATAGCAGAACTTTAGTGATTAAATTTTGGCTTGCCATTAGTAAAGATGAACAAGAACGTCGTTTTAAAGCACGAGAAGAAACACCGCATAAACAATTTAAAATTACTGCGGAAGACTGGCGTAATAGAGAGCGTTGGGATGATTATTTAAAAGCAGCAGCAGATATGTTTGAGCGAACAAATACAGACTATGCACCGTGGCATGTGATTGCCACAGACAACAAACAATTTGCACGTTTGGAAGTGTTAAAAGCTATTTTAAAACAGCTTAAAGCAGATTAATACTTTAAAAAAACCCTCTGCTCTTTATTGAAAGAGCAGAGGTTTAATCATTATATTGAGTTTGACGAATTAAAAATTATTGATCAATTGTGGTCTTTTGTTTTTGCTGAATGCGTAGCGCTAAACGGTAGCAATCTTCAACATGCGCTTCAGCCACTTTTTTCATCACAAAATAACCCAAACTTGCAGCAATAATTTGACCACCTAAAGGAATAAATTTCGTTACTTGTTTCGTAATTACTTTTGCCGCAATGTTATTGAGAGATTTTTTTACCGCCGTACGTGCAACAACAAATCCTGAAAATTCGATGCCACGTTTACGTAGTTCTTTCCAATGAATTTCTTTAGTTGCAGGGTCGTATACACTAATTTGTTCAGGTGCTAAACCAAAACGCGTATTAATTTCAGGAATAAGCTGTGAAAGAATACTTACATCAATCACAACATCTAAAAATGGAACAGGAATAACCGCAGCACCCGCAGAAAAATAAGAGCGCTTTTTTACAAGTTCGAGGCATTCAGTACGAATAGCTTCAATATTCAGCGTTGGATCTATAGACTCAGGAATATTATCTATTTTCATATTGGTAAGTACCTTAAAAAAGCGTATAAATTTTTCTATGTAAAACTTTTAGAAGATGTTTTATTCAATGTAATTTTACCTTGAATAATGTTTTTAAAGTGACATAGACAGACATTAAAGTATAGTAAATAATCTTGAAGCTTTTGTATTGCATAAATTGAAAAGGAATTAAATTTAATGGGGATTCATGTCATTCAAAGTCAGCGCATTGATGTGCTTGTTGAAGCGATGCTCAAGACTATTCAGAAGCCGACATCGAACCCATTTGACGTTTTAAAAACTCAACATTTTATTGTGCCTTCACCTGCTATTGAGGCTTGGCTTACACAGCGCTTGGCAGAAAAAAAAGGCATTAGTGCAAATACAACATTTCACCATCGTATTCGTGGTTTTCAGTGGTCTGCTTATCAGCAAGTTTTACAGAACGATAAAGATAAAGTCCGTAAAGCCAACATTCCCAGATTAATTATTAAATGGCGTGTGTTTCAGGCGCTAAAAGAATTTATTCAAGCAGAACAAAATCCTCTCGATGTAAAACATCCACTTTATTCGATTGTTCAACGTATTTATGACAGCGCAGATCGTTTAGAGCAAGGTTTAGAAAAACAGCTAAAAAAGCAAAATATGTTGTATTGGGTATCTCAACAAGTATCTCAGTTATTTTCTAATTACATGAGTTATAGAGGATATTGCCAAAAAGGTTGCGAGGGAAAATGTAACTGCCAAACCAATTGGTTACAGGCTTGGGGGCAAAATAAAGAACTGAATATTGAAAATATGTTCTTTAAAACCAATACAGAAATTTCGGCTTTTACCTTAAATCAGGCTCAAGAGTTAGAAGTTTGGCAGCGTTGGCTTTGGCAAGGAGTTTTCGACCAAGACTTTAAGGAAATGGAAGAAATTGATGTTTTGTTTTGGGAAGCTTTAGGCTCACCTGAACAGCCCAATGATGTTTTAAGCACGTTACCCCATCAGCTTGTGGTCTTCACTTTATTGGATTTGCCACCTAGTCAATTACAGTTTTTGCGCCGTTTGGGACAATACATAGATATCTATATTCTACATTACAACCCATCGCAAGAATATTGGGCAGATAGTGTCGATCCGAATTGGAAAGCACGTTATGACGTTCGAGTAAAAGAGCGATTTATTGAAAAAAATCCAGATGCAAGCGATGAACAAATTCAAAAATTCTTTGAAGAATTTACTTTAAACTTTAATGCACAAAAACGTGAATCACGTCATCCACTACTTACACGTTTTGGTAAGCAAGCGCGTGATCATTTCTCTTTATTATCCAATTTATCTTCAGGGGAAGAAGGGGTTTGGGCAGACCTTTTTGTCGATGAATATGCAGATACTTTACTGGCAAAAGTTCAGTCTGATATTTTGTATTTGGTAGAACCTGAAAAGAATGCTTATCACTTAAAACCAGATGATGATTCTGTGCAAATTCATGTGTGTCATTCATCTCAAAGACAGCTTGAAGTTTTAAAAGATCAACTTATTCACTGGCTTTCAAAAGGCGATAAAGATAGTCCAAGAAAACCAAGTGATATTTTGGTTTTAACACCAAATTTGAAACAGCTTGAACCTTTAATTCGTAGTATTTTTGCACCGCCACCTAGTGATAGAAATTTACATCATTCACGTGAAAATCAAGCGCATAGGCTCAGTCAAGAAAGTATTTATTTACCTGTGCAAATTGCAGGTGTAACTCAAATAGATGCCGCCAATGCATGGCGCTCTGTGCTAGGTAGAATTCAACTTATTCAAGGTCGTTTTAACATTGAAGACTTTGCAGATTGGTTGGGTTTAAATGCCACATTACTTCGTTATGAACTCGATATTAATAGCGTAGACCGAATGGTCGAACTGCTTGTTGCCGCAGGTTTTAAACGTGGATTTGATGAAGAACATTTAAAGCAAAGCCTAAAACAAGGCGATGAAGATTATCGTTTTAGTTTTAAATTTGCTTTAGACCGTTTGGCATTAGGTGTGGCAATTCCAGAGCATGCAATTTTTAATGATACATTAAGTTTTGCAGATGTTTTACCAAGTGACTTTGAGCTTATTGCTAAACTTATTCAAATTTATCAAGATTTTTCAGCACGTCGAAATTGGATGATTGCTCATGAATTGGGTAAGCAAATTCGTGTCGAAAAATGGCTTAAAACTTTAATGGATGACGTTAATGAATTTATTGATGCAGGTGTAGATTCATTAAGTGCGGTTTATAAGCTGATTAAAAAACAAGACAGAATGCTAACTTTGGCAAGTTTTTATGATGAAGAAAATCATCATGCCTTAAACGCATTAAGTTTGCCTTTAGGCTACATTTTAGAAGAAATAAATGTACTACTCGATTCGCAAGTTGAACAAGCAGAACCAACAGGGCAAGTGACTTTTAGCCAAATTGGGCAATTGCGTCCGTTGCCTTATAAACTTATTGTGATGCTGAACTTAGACAGTGGGAAGTTCCCAAATCGAAATACACATTTACCTTTCGATTTAATGGAAATTTTAAAACCACAATTAGGTGATCGTTCACGTTTAGAAGATGAACAAGGCGCATTTTTAGATTCACTGTTATTGGCGCAAGAAAATTTATGGCTGTTTTATAATGGCTTTGATGTGAGCGATGGTGAAGTGCGAGATCCATCGACAGTTTTACAAGAATTTATTCAGCATTTAGCGCTTATTGTAGAAGCTGAAACGACCGATTCAAGTTTAAATGAAATGGTTTCAATAGAAGGTATTGATGTTGCAAAACAATTGCAGTCGCTCTATCACGTTCATACTTTACAGCCTTTTGATCCGATAGGTTTTGAATCGACTGAAACTATTCGTTATCAAGATCAATGGTATAAAGTTGCCAATCAAATTCGTTTTGCTAAATCGCAACGAAGCCAATGGGTCAATACGCAATATCCATTATTAGAACAAGATATTCAGGTGCTCGACAGCTATCAATGGATTCAAGATGTCACATTCCCTGCACGTTTATATTTAAAAACATTGGGTGTAAAAAACTTAAAAGCAGAAGATTTACCCGATACACAAGAGCCGTTATTACTTGATGGTTTGGGACGTTATGCAATGCGGGATTTTTTGAAAAAACATGAAGGTGAACAAAATTCACAGCTTTTAATGGACAAGCTTCCTGTTGGGAAAATTCAAGAAAGTGCATGGCAAATGAGCGTGTTAGAGCAAGCACAATTACATGCACGTTTACAACAATATGCAGAAACTGAAACAGCAATAACGCAGCAAATTTGGCGTGTAAATAAGAGTTTACATATTAATTTAAGCTTACCAAAACATGGTGCTAAACAGTGGGTCAGCCTAGAAGCATCAAGCGCACGGGCAAAACGCCGTGCCAAAGTGTGGCTTGAATATTTATTGTGGATTGCATATTTAAATTTGGGTGAGAGTGGTGAAGACTATGCTCGTATTGTCATTTTTAGTGATAACACCATTATTTGTGAAGGTGTTTCTTCTAACCAAGCACGAACTTATTTAAGTCATTGGTTTAAGGCTTGGGAATATGGTCAAGCACAGCCTTTAGTTTTACCTGCGGCATTAATTTTAAAACCTGCTGAAAAATATAAAGAATATGAGTGGGTGCCTGATGAAAATCAGCACATGGTTATTCAAAATATGGATGATATTTATAAAGATTGGAATTTTGATGGAAAGTTCACAGGCTTTTCTGTCACTGAAAATGAAGCGACAAAGCATCATCGAGATTGGGATTTTATTTTGCAAGAACAAGATGCAACAATTTTATTAGAAGATGCTTGTAAGCATTTTTCCTATGATTTATATCACCCAATTTTTATGCATCAAGTAACGGTTGAGGAGTAACAAAATGAACAATCCTCAAACATCTCAGCAGTTTTCTTTTGACCCTATTGGAGATATGCAGTTTCACGGGTTGCATTGGATTGAGGCTTCGGCAGGAACAGGAAAAACCTTTACGCTTTCGAGCTTAATGGTACGTATTTTTCTAGGTTCATATTTGCCAAATCAAGTGATTGCGACTACATTTACCCGAAAAGCAGCTGCAGAATTAAAGTCTCGTATTCGAATGCGTTTGGTCGATACATTGCGTTTTTTTGAGAAGTTTCAAAACTCAACAGATGCTGAAATTCAAACCTATATTCAGCAAGAAAAAGATCCTTTATACAAAAAAGTTTTAACAGATTATGCAACACAAGTGGATTATGCGCGCGAACGTCTGAAATTGGTAATCGATCAGCTTGATGAGTTATTTGTAGGAACGCTCGATAGTTTTAGCCAAAAATTATTACGTGAATTTGCTTTTGAAAGTGGCAAAATTGAACGTGCTGAAATTACTGATGATGCCAAAAGTTATACCTTACAACTCATACATGACGCTTTACGTGAATGGATTCAGACACAAGAACAAAAGGTCGTGAATTATCTACTTTTACAGAAAAAACTAAAATCTGTGGATAATTATGTTTCGGTTGTGGAAAACACTTTAAATTTTGCATCGGCACAATTTCAAGAAATTGAAGCACCAAAAATCAACTTAAATGAGTTTGAACAGTCAATTGATCAATTGCTTCAACTCGATTTAAGCCAAGTCGCTACTTTAAGTGAATATTACCTGTCAGATGGTCAATACAATTCTATTGTGGCAAAAAAATGGCGCACTGATGATTTAATGCAAAAGACATTAACATTGTACTTGCCCGAATTTTTTAAGGCTTTAGCCGAGCAAAAAAGTTACGCTTTATTTTCATCACATTTTGAACAAACTGTTAAGTATTTAACAGAATTATCTACAAAAAAAGCCCTGAATAAATGCGCTGAAGATGTACTTGAAAACTTTAATAATCACATTGTTATTAAAGCATTGAGAGATTTCTTTGAAGAATTATCTCAGTTGGATAACGACTTAAATGTACTAGATGCTTATTTAAAATTTTATTTAAGCAAAGAAGTAAAAAAGCGTTTACCACAAGTATTGCAACAAAAAGGTGAAACGACTTTTGCACAGCAAATTCGAACGTTATCTGAGGCGCTACAAGGCGCTCAAGGTCAACGTTTTGCTCAATTTGTACAAGCGAAATATCCACTTATTTTAGTTGATGAATTTCAAGATACCAACCAAGACCAAGACGATATGCTGGCACGAATTTGGCGTGATCATCAGCGCTATATGCAAGGCTGCATGATTATGGTGGGCGATCCAAAGCAAGCGATTTATGGCTTTCGTGGAGGAGATATGCTGACCTATAACAAAGCTCGTGCAGATATTATTGCGAAAAAAGGTCATTTTTATAGTTTGAAGTATAACCATCGCTCAACGAAAGAATTGGTTGAAGTTGTCGATGCTTTATTTCAGCGTCAAATGGATTTTGGCGAAAATGTTTCTTATAGTTTGGTTGAGGCTGGTTCGCGGCCACATCCTGCATTGGTTGATGAAAATGGTAAAAATCATCAAGCTTTGCGTTGGTTAATGCTTGAAGATAAAAGCATGGAAGCCATACAAGTTGCATGGAAAATTCGTGATTTACTTAATCAAGGAATTGAAAAAAAATTATATTTAGATGAAGCATCACCACGTTATTTAATTGCCGATGACATTGCAGTTTTGTCGAAAAATCACGATGGCTTAGACAAAGTTCAATATGAGTTGGAACGACTAGGCGTTAAGGTGAATCGTCCATCTAAACGTAGTGTTTTTGATAGCCAAGTTGCTAAAGATGTTGGTGCGTTTTTAACAGCAATTATGCATCCTTATGATGAAGGAAAAATTAAACGAGCTTTACTTAGCCGATTATTAAATATTAATTTGCAACAACTAATTGAATTGGAACAGCAAGCCGAAGGTTTAAGTTCCTTTATTTATGATTTCGATTTAATACGTGAAATGTGGTTAGAAAAAGGCTTTTTAACCGCATGGCAATATGCGTTGAATCTATTCCAAATTTGGGAAAACTTAGTTGCAACTCAAAGTCGAGATAACGAAAGATCGGTTGTGAATTTACGTCATTTAACCGAAGTGCTGAGTCAACATAGTGAGCAATATCAAGGTGCTCAAAGTCTTTATCATTGGTATTTAAAACAGCTTCAATCTCCAAGTGAGCGAGAGTGGGAGCTAGAAAGAAAACTGTCGAATGAAGCAGGCGTTCAGTTGATGACGATTCATCAATCGAAAGGTTTAGAGTTTAAAATTGTATTTTTATTGGGCGCAGATAAAGACTTTCGTGAAATGGGGAAAACCCTAAACTTTTCCACAGTTGAACAAACTAATCCACAAACAGGTAAAGCGGAATTACAGCGAGTCGTTGCGGTAAATAACGAGTTAATCATTTCAAAAGATGACATTGGTCAGCATAATGCACGCGCGGAAGCCGAACAGCATCGTTTGTGGTATGTGGCTTTAACACGTGCAAGTCACCGTGTGTATGCCATGTTGCAAGATGTAAAAGGGAAGTCGAATACAGGTTTAGCATTTTGGCGCGGTCAAGGTGCAGATGTTTTTCAGCATCCTTTTAGTGTAGATGAAGCTCTAATTGCAGAGCGTCCTTTAGCACTCAGAGCTTCGGATACAGAATCTAAGGCTTTGAAAGCACAGCAATTTCCTATGCAACGCTTTTATCCTCGTACAAAAACCAGTTTTAGTGCTTTGGCACAGCATTTAACCCGTAAGCAAGCCATAGATGCCTTAGCGGCTAAAACTGAAAAAATGGAAAGTGCTGAAGATGAAATCAATATTATTCCTGAAATAGACGTTATTCAGACTCAACCAATTTCATGGATTAAACGTAATTTTCCAATGGGAACATTGGCAGGTAATTTCTTGCATGAAATTTTTGAACATATCAATTTTCAAGATTCTAGCGAATGGCATTTAGAAATTCATCGTCGTTTTAAAAATGATTATCCAAGTTTATGGTTGGAACTTGCTGAAAAATATCATCAAGAATTTTTAGAAGGTACGGAAGATCAGTTAATTGCATTAATGGCTGAATGGCTTAAAGATGTTTTAACAACACCACTGCATGATGGTTTTCAGCTTGACCAATTAAGTGCAAAAAATCATTTATCTGAATTTCCATTTTATTTGGCTTTGTCAGATCACGTTTTGGCAACCAAACGTATTTATCAGTTATTTGCCGAATACGGTATTGAAATGCTCGAGCTAAATGAAGCAAATTCAGCACGCTATTTAACAGGTTCTATCGATTTGGTTTATTTTGATGGTCAGAAATATCAAATTGCCGATTATAAAAGTAACTTTTTAGGTGTAGATCAATCTCAGTATAATATTGAAGAAATTCAAAAGAGTATGTCACAAGCCAGTTATTGGTTACAGGCAGGCTTATACTTGGTGGCTTTGCATCGATATTTAAAAGTGCAATTGGAACACTATGATATTCATCAGCATTTGGGTGGTGCAAGTTATCTGTATTTAAGAGGGATGAATAGTGAAAAGTTACAAGGCATAAACTACTGGAAACCCGATGCAGAGTTTATTTTGAGACTTGATTCTATATTAGGCAGTTTTTCTGTCGATAAACTACTCGAAAAAAGCTAATTCATTAAAAAAAGAGCTGATTAAACATGATATTAGTCTGTGGATAACTTTGAGGATAATTGTGTGGAAAACAAGCAGAAAACGATTAAACAACAGCCTGAAAGCCAAGCTACTGAATGGTTTCAAATATGGAGTGATTTTTTAATAAAATCTTCGTTTAATCATGCCGAAAAAACGGACATTTCCACAAAAATTATGCAAGATGTTCTCGAGGCTGTAACGCAAGGTGATAGTTGTATACGCTTAAATTTAGAAAACATAGATGCTTTAAGTGGATTGGTGGTGCATGAAAATGAGGTTTCTAGTCAGAATATAGCACCTTTTATTCACGATAATCAGTACTTATATTTATACCGTTATTGGGCTTTAGAACAGGCACTTTGCCAGCAAGTACAGCGTTTAAAAAATCAAAAAATTTCCGCTATTTCATTTAATAAATATCATGATTTATTAGAAGATACTCATCAAAAGAAAGCTTTGGAAATGGTTGCTGAAAATGGCTTTAGCATTATTACGGGGGGGCCTGGTACGGGTAAAACCTATACTTTGGCACGCATTATTGCAGTGCTCAATCAAGAAATTCCAGATATTCGAATTGCAATGGCAGCACCTACAGGTAAAGCTGCTCAGCGAATGAAAGAGGCACTTCAGAAATCTTTTGATGATGAAAAATTACAAGACTTATTAAGTGAAGACTTAAAGCGATTAACACCCATTACCATTCATCGACTTTTAGGTTTGGGAAATAGTCATCAACCAAGATTTCATGAAAAACAACCCTTACCTTACGATGTGATTGTGGTCGATGAAGCTTCTATGCTTGATTTGAATTTGGCGAAAATGTTATTTACTGCAATCCCGGATCATGCTCGGCTTATCTTATTAGGCGATGCGAATCAGCTTGCATCTGTAGATGTTGGTTCTGTATTGGCAGATTTACAACAAGTTGAATCACTGGAATCAAACTTCGTAAATTTAGTGACAAGTCGGCGTTTTAAAGAGGGTGCATTGATTGGTGAAATGGCGAAATTTATTCAACAATCACATGATAATCAGCCTATCGATTCTGTTTTAAAGGCTTTTCATAAAGAAGTTGTTGAGCCAAGTACTTTAAAAGAAGTTGTGTTACTTGAAGATATGCAAGATCAGGTGAATTTAGAATATTTACCTTCAGAGCTTTCGAATCAATCGGACTTAACTGCGTACTATGACAAATTGATGTTGGGCTATGTATCTTATGTGGAAGTACTCAAACAATATTTAGAAAGTGATGAACCTGAATTACTGGTTGATGCAGTCGTTAAAAAATTTGATGATTACAGAATTTTAACTGCAATACGTCATGGTGCATTTGGTTTAACACAAATTAATCATCAAATTGAGCAACGACTTTTAGCTCAGCTGAATATAGTCAAACAGGGTGATTGGTATGTTGGACGCCCTGTAATGATGAGTTATAACGATTATCAGCTTGGTTTATCAAATGGTGATATTGGAATTTGCTTTAAGCAAGTAAAAGAGGGACAAGTACAATTTAATGTGTATTTTCCTAGCTTAGAAAAATGGGTACTGGCAACACGTCTTCCAAAAAATATAGAAACAGCATTTACTTTAACTATTCATAAATCACAAGGTTCAGAATTTACACATACAGCGGTTGTTTTAGATCAATCTGCTCAAAATTTGTTGAGTAAAGAGTTGCTTTATACTGCAATTACAAGAGCAAAGTCTGCGGTGAGCTTACTTGCAGATCAGGCGTCATTGGTGCAAGCCTTAACAATTAAAACATCAAGGAAAAGTGGAATTCAAAATAAGTTGAACAGATTATAAAAAAATATTATTGATTTTAAATGATTTTTTTATTTTGTACGAAATAGCTTACAAGAATTAAGGCAATTGACGCATAGAGCTTTGTCATAAATTTTGAGAAGATGACTGCGTAAAACAAGTCTAGCAAGGAATGCTAGACATAATCGTAAAAGTATAAGAATAACGTCATTAGACAACGAGCTTACATTGAAGTAAGTGAAAGAGGAAACTTACAGCCGCTAAGCCTTGTAGTTTTGGGAGAGACTACAAGGCTTTTCTTTATCTAAAAATAAATCATAAAAGCCAATCACTCTTTGTAAGAAAAAACTTACAAAACATTAATAAAATGACGATTACGTCACATAATTAAATGTGTCAAGATAATGTCATTCACTCGATAGCAATTAGTAGATTATTAATATCGCTATTTAAATTAAAAGTATAAAACGAAAAATAACAACAATAAATTAAATAATAATAACGAAAAAATAAGAAACTACAGCGCACTTATAAAGCGGTTTGGGCTTGCCCAAGCCGCTTTATATATTTAAGTGTTAATATATATTTGCAAAGTAAATAAATAAATTATCTAAATGTAATTATTGGGTTAAAGTTTGTACATTTTGTGGTTTTTATATAAACACGGAAAATTTTTGTACCTTTCTTTAAGTGTTTAAATAGCATTCAAATTTCTCTTTTGCAATTCAATGCTTTTTCCCTTAAAATATTTCACTTGCTGTAGTGATGCACGGCAGTCAAATTGGTTTTGAAGAATCAATTTGATTTGTATCAAATGAAACTTATATAAGCATCTCGGAGAAATCGAATGGCTTTAACAAACGCAGATCGCGCAGAGATCATTGCAAAATTCGCTCGCGCTGAAAACGACACTGGTTCACCAGAAGTTCAAGTAGCTCTTTTATCTGCTCAAATCAATGACTTACAAGGTCACTTCAAAGAGCATAAACACGACCACCATAGCCGTCGCGGTCTTATCCGTATGGTTAACCAACGTCGTAAGCTTCTTGATTACCTTAAAGGTAAAGATGCTACTCGTTACAGCGCTTTGATTGCTGCTTTAGGTTTACGTCGTTAATTCGATTTAAACTTTGTTTTTCGGATTATTGCATGTTATATGCTGTAGTACAGAAAACAAAAGAATACTTAGTCTCGGCTAAGTAATGGGGAAGGGGCGAATGTTCGCTCCTTCTTTGTGTTTAAAATTAGTATGTTTGATTCTGGTGAGGTCGGCTTCTAAGCTTTGTCATTTATGCTACAAGACTATTTTAGTTGTTGTGAATGCCAAACCTTAGGGGTCTCCACTAGAATAATTTCGGGAAACAAAAATACATGTCAATGTTTAATATTATTCGTAAAGAATTCCAATACGGTCAACATAATGTAATTTTAGAAACAGGTCGTGTTGCTCGCCAAGCAAACACTGTTGTAATTACGATGGGTGGTGTTCAAGTTCTTGTTGCTGTAGTTGCTCAACCAACTGCTAAAGCAGGTCAAGACTTTTTCCCTTTGACTGTTAACTATCAAGAAAAACAATATGCAGCAGGTCGTATCCCTGGTGGTTATGGTAAACGTGAAGGTCGTGCATCTGAAGCTGAAACTTTAATTTCACGCTTAATTGACCGTCCAATTCGTCCATTGTTCCCAGAGGGTTACTATAACGAAATCCAAGTAACAGCGACTGTTATTTCTTCTGATAAAACAATGGATGCTGACATTGCTGCAATGTTAGGTACTTCAGCGGCACTTGCGATTGCAGGTACACCATTCCGTGGTCCAATCGGTGGTGCACGTGTTGGTTTAATCAATGGTGAATACATTCTTAACCCAAATCACGAACAACTTAAAGAATCTGACCTTGACCTAGTGGTTGCAGGTACAGAATCTGCAGTGCTTATGGTTGAATCTGAAGCGAAAGAACTTTCAGAAGACCAAATGCTAGGTGCTGTATTGTTCGGTCATGACGAAATGCAAATCGCGATTCAAGCAATTAAAGAATTTGCTGCAGCTGCGGGTGCAACAGAGTCTACTTGGACTGCTCCAGTTAAAAATGAAGAACTTCTTGGTAAATTGAAAGAAGCATTCGAAGCGAAAATTTCGGAAGCTTACACAATTGCTGTTAAACAAGACCGTTATGCAGCACTTGATGCACTTCACGCTGAAGCTGTTGCTCAGTTCGTTCCTGAAAATGACGAAACTGGTATCGCTGACGAAGTTAACGAATTATTCGAAGACCTTAAATACCGCACAGTACGTGACAACATTTTGTCTGGTAAGCCACGTATTGATGGTCGTGACACTAAAACTGTTCGTGCAATCGACGTACAAGTGGGTGTATTAGGTCGTGCACACGGTTCTGCATTGTTCACACGTGGTGAAACTCAAGCATTAGTAACAACTACACTTGGTAATACTCGTGATGCGTTAATGGTTGATACTCTTGCAGGTACTAAAACTGATAATTTCATGCTTCACTACAACTTCCCTGCATACTCAGTAGGTGAAACTGGTCGTGAATCTGGTCCTAAGCGTCGTGAAATTGGTCATGGTCGTTTGGCTCGTCGTGGTGTTCAAGCTGTTCTTCCTGCTGCTGATCGCTTCCCGTACGTAATCCGTATCGTATCTGACATTACAGAATCTAACGGTTCATCTTCAATGGCTTCTGTATGTGGTGCTTCATTATCACTTATGGATGCAGGTGTTCCACTTAAAGCACCAGTTGCGGGTATTGCAATGGGTCTAGTAAAAGAAGGTGAGCGTTTCGCTGTTCTTTCTGACATCCTAGGCGATGAAGATCACCTTGGTGACATGGACTTTAAAGTAGCAGGTTCTGCAAACGGTATTACTGCGCTTCAAATGGACATCAAGATCGAAGGTATTACTGAAGAGATCATGGAGTCTGCATTAAACCAAGCTTATGCTGGTCGTATGCACATCCTAAATGAAATGAACCAAGTTATTTCACGCGCTCGTCCTGAAATTTCTATGCACGCGCCTACATTCCAAGTGATCAATATCAACCCAGATAAGATCCGTGATGTAATTGGTAAAGGTGGTGCGACTATTCGTGCAATCACTGAAGAAACTAAAGCTGCAATCGATATCGAAGATAACGGTACAGTTCGCGTATTTGGTGAAACTAAAGCTGCTGCTTCTGCTGCAATTGCAAAAATTCAAGCACTTACTGCTGAAATCGAACCAGGTACACTTTACACGGGTAAAGTGATTCGTATCGTTGAATTCGGTGCGTTTGTAAACATCCTTCCAGGTACTGATGGCTTACTTCATATTTCTCAAATCTCTAACGAACGTATTGCGAACGTTGCAGATGTATTGAAAGAAGGTCAAGAAGTTAAAGTACAGGTTGCGGATGTTGATAACCGTGGTCGTATTAAATTAACAATGAAAGACATCGAACAAGCATAATTGTTTCTTGTTTTAGTTGTTTAAAAAAGCCCGCATTATGCGGGCTTTTTTATTGAAAAGATTAATTGAAGTTTAGATTATTCGGTTGAAGTTTCTGCTTGTTTAAGCATGGTATAGATTTCATCCTTTAGTTTGAGCTTTTTCTTTTTCAGTAGATCGATATCATCAGCATTACTCGTTATAGGATCTTTTTCTAAACGAATAATCTCATGATCTATCGCATTGTGTTCTTCAAAAACTTTTGAGAAATGTAAGTTGTCTTGCTTAAGTTTGCTAATTAATGAACGGTATTCTGGAAACATTGCATTACCTCATTGAGCTAGAAAATAGTGCCTATACAATTGAAACTAGGCTGAGTTATTTCTGTTTATTCTTTAAGATTAGCATTTTGATTTAGAAAAGGCTTAATGAAATATAAGAGATTATGTTGCTTGATTGTAAGTTTTATTATTTGTTTTAAAAGTAAGTGTAATCAATGAATTATGTAGTTTTGTGAGCTAAAAAAGATTATAAAAACTTAAACTACAAATAAGTTTTAGAAAATAACTTATGATTGAACAATTAGTTAAAGTAAAACATATATTCAATGAGTGAATTTATGCAAGTCTATTATTTTTATTTACATCCTGAACAACAAACTATTTATGTTAGAAAAAATAGGGAAGAAGCATTAGAGCCTGAATATATTTGGATTGATTGCTTACGTGAAGATGTTGTAGGAAAAGCTGATATCTGGCAAAAAAAAAATACAAGTCAAAACTAATATTTTAATAAATGAATATCACTTAAAAGATATTCTAAATTTAGATCATCCTTGTATATTCGATACTCTAGATGATTATGACTTGTTGATTTTTAGAAAACTCATTACTCGAGATGACCAGATAAAAACAAATGATGAATCATTAGAAGTCCATGAGCAGATATTTGGATTAAGTACAACACCTATTAGTTTTATTATGACACCACAAGTATTAATAACCGTTAGAGAGGCGGGGAATAAAGCTACGGAAAGTTATGTGCAGCGTATTGAAATAGCATCAATGAAAGCAATTGAAGAGCAAAATAAGCCCCGCAAATTGCCCAATCATCCTGTGGATTTATCTTTACGTTTACTAAATGTAATAGTTGATGATTATTTGGATTTGCGCGTTCCATTGACAAGACGAATAGAACATTGGCAGCAAGAGTTATTGCAAGGACATAAAAGATTTACCAAGTGGCATCAGTTGCTACAAGAAAATATGGCTTTTCAACAAATAGAAAATTTATGTGAAGAGCAAATTGAATGTTTGCAAAAATTAAGAGATGAACTTGTAGAAAACTATAGTCATTTGAAAGTGAAAAAACGGAATGAAAAGCATGACATTCTATTAATTCGTATGAATGATTTATCGAGTCATATTGAGCGTATTCAAAAATATACGATGCGTTCACGTAGTGCAGTACAAGCAGCAATCGATTTACATTTTTCAGCAGTAGCAAACCAGACCAATGAAAACATGCGGATTTTGGCGATTATTACAGCTGTATTTGCACCATTAACCTTATTAACTGGTATTTATGGAATGAACTTTGTATTTATTCCAGGGCTAAAATCACCAACAGGTTTTTGGGTGATGTTGGCAATTATGTTTGGAACTACATTATTGCTACTTTATTATTTTTACCGTCGTCACTTGGTTGGGCGCGGAGAGAAAAGTGTGATTGATATGCTTGCACAACAGCATAAAGATCAGCACATGAGTTTATTTTGGTTTTTAGATGAAACGCCTATTAAGCAGACCATAAAAACAGTAGAGAAATTTACAAAGTTTAAATAAATAGTGGGAATATTTTTAATACTCTAAATTTCTCCATGATTCTGTTTTATGCTAGCGAAAAAATAAATATCAGGCGTTATCGTCATGCTTTATCTAAAAAAATCGCTTAAGTTGAGTGCTTTAACTTTGGGGGTAATGGGATTATCTCACTATGCTCAAGCAGAGCAAAGCTCTCAAAATAGTTTAGAAAATGTAGAACAGTCATCGGTTCAAACTTTACAGACATTGAAGTTTGAAGCACAGCCTGCGGTAGCAAAAGATCCTGATATAAGTGCAATTCCAAAAACAATCATTAGCCGTGAAGAAATGCTTCAATTTGGTGATCAATCTGTAAATGATGCTTTAAGACGTGCAGCCGGAATTCAGATAGGAGCACCAGGGCAAGGACCCCGTGGTGGAAATGGGGCAATGCGTTTTCGAGGAGGTGGTGCTCCTGTATTTCTTGTGAATGGTGAACCTATTCAGGGTGGTCCACGTAGTGGTGCATCAATTATTGATAGCATTACACCAGATATGATTGAACGAATTGAAATTGTGAAACAGCCAAGCGTTGCACAAGCTTCGGTTGCATCATCAGCTGTGATTAATATTATTTTAAAAGAGCCTTTAGAAAATAATCTTATTAGCGGTACTGTACGTGCAGGGTATGGTTTAACTCGTTCAGATGCCAAAGAAGAAGAACGTAAAAATTTAAGTTTACAAATGGATGGTCGCAATAATGGTTGGATCTACAGTATGTCTGCTAATCAGATGTGGACAGATTCAACGACCATTACACAAACTGAAAAGCAAGGTAACGTGAATACCCGCACACGTATTATGGATCGTCAATCTTTAATGCTTACACCGCGTGTTGAATATGAAATTGATGATCAGCAAAAATTAATTGCAGAAATGTTTTATCGTGATAGCACAAATAAAGGTCAAAGTGATGGGCAGTTTCAGCATGATACCAATGATAGTTTACGTTTAAATACGCGTTATGAACGTAAAGATAAAGGAAATACTGATAAAGTTCGTTTTAGTGCAGAAAAACAAAATGAAACTCAGAAAACTACGGGTTCACGTATCGACTATATCGATGAAAGCGTGAATGAATATGGCTTGGCATACGATGGTGTGCGTAAATTTGATGAAACGAAACAACTCAAATTTGGTGTTGATTCACGTATCAATGAATTAAAAAGTAATGTTGCAGATACTTTGGATGAGCAAAAATACGCATTATATTTAGAAGGAAGTTGGCGCTTTACAGATCGTCAGACTATGACGATTGGTGCTCGTCAAGAGTGGTTAGATCGCTCAGGATTGGTCGATTATACTGCGAGTAATTTAAGTCCTGTATTGGCACACCGTTTTGATTTTGATGATCGTTGGTCATTACAAACTAATTTTTCACGTTCATTTAAAACGCCACGTGCCGATGATTTGATGCCGACAATTACCATTTCTACAGATTCAGATTCAGGTTCATTAAATAATCCTGATCGTGGTGGTAACCCATATTTAAAACCTGAAACCATTACAGCGTTGGAAACAACTTTAGGTTATAACACCTCGGCAGGTGGTGTAAATTTAACGGCTTACCATCGTAAAATAGATGACTATATTGAGAAAGTGATTCGTGAAGAAAATGGTCGTTTTGTGGAGCGTCCACATAATCAGGACAATGCTACAACTTATGGTTTTGAGTTGGCAGGGCGTTATGCGTTAAAGCAAACTGAAAATGGTCATTCGTTTATGTTGAATGGGCAAGTATCAACTGTACATGCAACGATTGATGAAGGTAATGGTAAGGAGCGTTTAGCGAGCGGCGTAGCACCTTATACGGCAAGCACGGGTCTTTCATATAATTATCAACCTTGGCGTTTAGCAACAAGTATCAATGTAAATTACACACCAGAGTTTACACGAACTCTAGATAATCAGCCCTACACACGTACAACAAATGAGCGTGTAAATATAGATTTGAGTGTGACCAAGCGCTTTGATTATGACTTAGCTGCAACATTTAGCGCCCGTAATATTTTCAGTACAGATTATAAAGAGCGTTTGAATAATGTGTCGGATGGCAGTGTGTATGAGGCACGAATAAGTGAGTCTATTCCAAGTTTCTTATTATCAGTTGAAAAGAAATTTTAATTTTAGAAAAAACCGCAAATTTTAGAATTTGCGGTTTTTTTGTATCGTTTAAATCATTTAGGCAGATTTAAATTGATTTAGAAGTTGATACATCTCATCTTTTAGTTTTAATTTTTTACGTTTCAATAGTTCGATCGAATCATTCACTAAATTTACAGGATTTTGTTCTAGGTGAATAATTTCTTTATCTAACTCTTCATGCTCTTCAAAAATTTTTGCAAAATGTGCATTGTCTTCACGAAGTTGTTGAATGATTTCTCTAAATTCTGGAAACATATTTTTCAGTTTTTTATTACATTCTTTAATGTTCATAAGCCATCTAAACCCTCATTTGAGTGATAGGAATGACATACGGAGAATATATGTCATGTTTTAACTAAGCTTTTACTATTTTTAGCTTTTTATTTACTATTTTAAGTATGTGTAGCTAGACAAGTAAGTTCTCTTATTAGAATTATTATTAAGCGATTTTTACATATTACAATATTGTTGAACTGTACCTTATTGTTTCAAAATGTGACAAAAGGTACAGTGAAAATTTACTTAATTCATTAAAATTGCTTAATATTTTACCCATGTTAAATTTCTACCAACAGTACTGTTGGGTTGGGTGTTACGTATATTTAGGTACTTGCCATTGTTACTTAGGCGGACATGACTTTGATATTTAATCCCTGTTTTTGTATCGATAAATATTCCATTTATAAATTCTGTTTTATTTGTATTTGATGCTTCTAAGCCATACAAAGGTGAAAACCCGATAAGAGGTTTGTTTTTGAGCTGTCCTATACATTCCGAGCACTTACTAGTGATAGGAGCGCCTGGAACTGCACGTATTGCAATAATAGTAGCCTTATAAGTGCCATCTTTTAATTTGCTGATATTGGTATCAGAAAGTGAATATCCTGTGCGTTCATCAATCATTTTCCATGTTCCAATAAGAGGATCATTACTTGCATAAGCATGATGTGAAAAGATAAGCATACCGATGATAGCGATAGGCTTTAGGAGTTTTTTATACATGGGAGAATGTACCTAAAAATAAAAAGATTATTCTTGTAAGAAAATCTGTAAAAGGAATCGGGTGTATTTATATCGTTATTCTTTTTGTTGAAGTAGGAATAAGTTTAAGAATTGTTAAGTTATTCACATAAGTGCGAGTTTGTTGTTTTAATTTTAGACAAATAAAAAAGGATGATATAAATCATCCTTTTTTTAGAAAGTCGCTTAGCTGAGGTGTTCACCAAAAAGAGCTAAAGCCTCTTCTGCTGTAAATTGATATTTGGTATTGCAAAATTGGCAATCCATTTCAATTGGATTTTGATGTTCTAATGTTTCACGTACAGCATCTACACCAATTTGTTCAAGTGCTACTTCACAGCGCTCTTTTGAACATGTACAGCCAAATTTAAGATGTTCAGCATCAGGGAGGCGAACTTCTTCTTCGTTGTATAAACGATAAAGAATTTCTGTTGCAGGAAGATCTGTAAGCTCATCTTTTTTCAATGTTGAGGTTAACATGGTCATACGAGGCCATAAGTCTTCATCTACAATTTTTTGTTCTTCTTCATTATTACGTGGTAATAATTGAATCAGTAATCCACCTGTGCGCTCAGTATTACTTGCCAAGGTAATACGTGTTGGAAGCTGTGCAGATAAATCGTAATACTGCATTAAGCAACCAGCTAAATCAGGTTTGTCTAACGGTACAATACCTTGATAGCGTTCACCAAATTCAGGTTCAATATTAATAAAAAGAACAGGGCTTACAAGAGTTTTAAAAACAGTGCTGCTGTCTTCAGCTTGATTAAAAACAGGGTCAGATTCATAGTCAGCTAAAGCCCGAACTTCACCAAGATGGTTACATTCAGCCATTGCCCATCTGAGTGTGCCTGATGCTTGAATTTGAAGACTAATGCGTCCTTTAATTTTCAAAGTACTTGCAAGTAATGCAGTTGCACTGAGCATTTCACCAATTAAAACTTGGATTGCCGGTGCATAGTCACGTTGAGCAAGGATTGTTTGCAATGCTTCTTCAAGATGAACGACTTCACCACGGATAGGACTATCTTCAATATAAAAGCGTTGACGTAAATCAGACATAAAATTCTCCATAACCCTTACTTAATGGTGGCGATATTTTAAAACACAAGTCATTTCAATTCATCACGTGTAACATCAATACGGTGTGTTTCTAATCCACGTTTTAAGTCTACACCTATGGGCTCTTCACGTAATTCTGTATCGCGTTCAAATAGGTGTTCAAGTTCAGCTAAGGTATTGCGATAAGACTCATATACTTTTTGTTCATCGGTATAGACTTGTTGCTGTTGAGCGAGAACTTGCTCGTCATAATCTCGGAATAACTCAATACTTTTATGTGCATCTTCTTCACTAATGCCTAAGTCACATAAAGCACGATATGCCATACCTAATGAAGAAAGATAGGTTTCTCGCCAAATAAACTCTACACCTAAATCACGTAGTAAATGTACATGGTGGCGGTCGCGAGCACGGACTAACATTTTTAAGTTTGGATAGTTTAAACGGATGTGGCGTGCAACATTCATTGAGTCTTCAATATCATCAATTGCAAGTATGAAAATTTTGGCATGTTCGATGCCTGCTGAGCGTAAAATTTCAGGTTGAGCAGCATCGCCATAATAAAGTTTGCCGCCATATTTACGGACAAAATCGACTTTATCTAAACTAATGTCAATTGCTGTAAAAGGGAGGTGTTGTAAATGTGCAATACGCGCAATAATTTGCCCCATACGTCCAAAGCCAGCAATAATCATGGCTGGATGTTCGTTTGGAATATCATCGTATACAGGCTCAGTTTTTTTGTCGATAAGCGGAATAATGTGTTCATTGATGAGCCAATATAGCAATGGTGTTAACACCATCGATAAGGTCACAATTAAGGTCAATGGCTCCATCATTGCTTGACTGAGTGCATTTTCAGATTGTGCAACACTTAGAATGACAAAGGCAAACTCGCCACCTTGTGCTAAGCAGGTTGCAAGCAGTAAGCTGTTACGCCATGAATATTGAAAATAACGTGCGATTGCGGTTAGGGATGCAAGTTTTACAGTTAGTAAAACTAAAGTTCCTCCAATGATAAGTTCAGGCATATCCATGAGTAATGACAGTTGAGTGGTCATACCTACTGTCATAAAGAATAGGCCTAATAGGAGCCCTTTAAAGGGTGCAATACTTGCTTCTAACTCATGTCTGAATTCCGAGTCTGCAAGTAAAACACCCGTTAAGAATGCTCCTAATGTTGTACTAATTCCAAGTACATCCATTAGCATGACTACGGCAAGAACAATAAATAAACCCACTGCTGTAATGAGTTCGGATGCACCACTTTTTGCAACAAAACGGAAAAAGGGGCGCATTAAATAGCGACTAAATAAAAATAGTCCTGAAAATGTTGCAATAATTGCAGCGAAATAAGCAATACCATGATGAGCCGATTCACCACCTGCAAGTAGTGGGATAATGGCAATAAGGGGAATTGCTGCAATATCTTGGAATAACAGAATTGAAAATGATTGTTGACCATAAGTGGTGTTGAGTTGTTGTTTTTCACTTAGTAGTTGTAGTGCGAATGCTGTAGAAGATAAGGCAAGTGCAAAGCCAATAATGACACTTGTTGCAATACCTTGTGATAAAGCAAAAAAGGCGAGTACAGCAAGAATAATCCCTGTTATACCTACTTGTGCACTGCCAATTACAAAAATAGATTTGCGAAGTTCCCATAACCGCTGTGGGCGTAACTCTAAACCAATAATAAACATTAAAAGAATGACACCAAATTCAGCCAAGCTTTTAATAGATTCATGGTCACTAGCGATGTTAAACACACTTGGTCCAAGCACAATGCCAGTAAATAAATAACCCAATACTGTGGCAATACCAAAACGTTTAAGTAATGGTACCAAGATTAAAGATGCTCCTAGAAAAATAGTAACTTGCAGCAGTAGTGACATGGGGCGTCCTAGTGTGTTTTATGACGATACAAATAATTTTTTTAATTGATACAATCTGAAAAAATTAACTGAGTTCTTGTGGATCGATATCTAAACTTAGTTTCATGCCTGATGGTTTTTGTTGCAACATATTTTGCCACCATTGATGAATATAAAAATGTAAGCGAGCTCGATCGGTTGAAAGAAGAACCATATGTGCTTGAAAGCGTCCAGCTTTACGTTCCATTGGGGCAGGAATAGGTCCCCAAATATCAATTAAATTTTCAGAGTGTTCACGTAATATTTGAGCATGTTGTTTGAGAAAGTCTTGATTCGTATCTTGGTTTTTAGATTCACAACGAATTAATGCAGAATAGCGAGCAGGGGGGAGTAATGCCATTTTTCGCTCAGCTAAAGTTTGCTGTGCAAATCGACGATAATCTTCCTGAACTAATGTATTGAGTAATGGATGATCTGGACGCAAGGTTTGTAAAAATACATCGCCTTTGTGTTCACCACGCCCTGCACGTCCTGAAACTTGCACAATGAGCTGAGCTGTACGTTCAGGTGCTCTAAAGTCAACGCTGAGTAAGCCTGAGTCTATATCTAAAATCGCAACTAATGTGACATAAGGGAAATGATGACCTTTTGCCAACATTTGTGTACCAAGTAAAACAACGGGCTCACTGGTTTGAATGCGGTCATAAATTTTTTGCCAACTTCCTACGCGACTCGTTGAATCACGATCGACACGAATTACATCAAAGTCGGGGAAAAGTTCATTTAAATGGTCTTCAACTTTAGCTGTTCCCATCCCAATTGGTTTAAGTTCAGTATGGTTACATTGTGGGCAATGATCGGGCTTGCGATGAATGGTTCCACAATGATGACAGTGCAAATGAGAGTACGGTTTTGTATGTAATGTAAAATTGGCATCGCAATTTGGACATTTTGCTTGCCAAGCACAGCTATCACAAATAAGAACAGGTGCATAACCCCGACGATTTAAAAAAATTAAAACTTGTTCTTTTTTATCTAAGCGTTTTTGAATTTCTTGAATCAGAACTTGGCTAATACCATGTTGTTTTTGCGCGATTTTTAAATCCAAAATATGGATTTTAGGCATGACAGCAGAGCCTGCACGCTGATTTAACTCCAATTTTTGCATTTTACCCGCATCTACTAAAGCATAGCTGTCGATACTTGGTGTAGCAGAACCAAGAACAATAGGGCAACTTTCTAAATGTGCACGATATAAAGCAACATCACGTGCGTGATAGCGGAAACCTTCTTGTTGTTTAAAAGAAAGGTCATGCTCTTCATCTAAAATAATTAAGCCTAAGTTAGGTAAAGGTGTATAAATTGCAGAACGTGTACCAAGGATAATAGATGCTTTACCCGATTGCGCATGTTGCCAAGCTTGTAAGCGTTTTGTGTCATTTAAACCAGAGTGTAATAAAGCAATATTACAGTGAAAGCGCGATTGGAAGCGGCTGATTGTTTGAGGTGTTAAACCAATTTCAGGTACAAGTACTAATACTTGTTTTCCTTTTTTTAAGACTTCTTGCATAATTTGCAAATAGACTTCGGTTTTACCACTCCCTGTTAAGCCATCTAATAAAAAAGCCTGATACTTATTTTGATATTTTAGAACAGCATCTACAGCGGCTTTTTGCTCTGGATTTGCAGTCAAGGGCATTTGTGCCATGCTCATAGGTATAGGTGTTTGATCTTGTTTTTCCAATACGCATTCGCAAATTACTTTCTTTTCTAGCGCCTTTAAAGTACTTGTTTCAATACCTGCTAGGTTTAGGACATTTTCAGTTGTACCTGAAGGGTGTAACTTTAAAATTTTATAAGCTTCTTGTTGTTTTTCTGAGCGCTTAAGTTTATTTTCTGCATCAAAATCTAATAAATTCCAAACGCGTGCCAAAATGTCGGCAGGTTTGCCTTGGCGAAGTAAGGTGGGAAGCGCTGTTTGTATGACTTCGCCAATTGGAAATTGATAATATTGGGCTGACCAACGCAGTAATTTCAGTACATTCGCATCTAAAATTGCATGATCATCTAATAATTCAGTGATAGCTTTAAGTTTAAATGAAGGATCAATAGGGGCATCTAATGGAAGCTTTTCCATAATAATGCCCACTAAGTTTTGACGCCCAAAAGAAACTAAAACACGAGCACCAATTTCAGCTTGTTGATACTGTTCAGGACTAAGCATGTAGTCAAAACAATCGTATAAATAAACAGGGACAGCAGCGCGAATACGATGAGTGCCTGAACTGTTTGAATAGACATTTTGCATAATGCTAAGTTAAGTCCTTATTTATTTAAGAGTAAGGCATGGGGATCGATAGCTGAGCTATTGATATGATAATAAGAATATGAATGATTTTGGTATTTGAATGCAACAGCATAGAGCAAAATTATAATTTTAAAAAATAGCAGCGAATATATTTAGGAAAAATAAGATTGTGTATAAAGCAATAGGCAAAAAAAAAGCACTATAAAGTGCTTTTTTTATTCGTTACTAATTAAAGAGCAACGATGTTTACAGCGTTCGGGCCTTTTTGACCTTGAGCGATGCTGAAAGAAACTTTTTGGCCTTCAGCTAAAGTTTTGAAGCCTGAACCAGTGATTTCGCTGAAATGAGCAAAAACGTCTGGACCTGATTCTTGTTGAATAAAACCAAAACCTTTAGTTTCGTTGAACCATTTAACTGTACCAGTAACTGTATTAGACATGATATATCCTACATAAATTTGATGACTTTTAGCCATTTTTAGGTGGCTGATAATAACTTTGAAAAATAAAGAAAGTTTAATATCTGAAAAAACGAAGGATTATGACTAAAACTGCGATACTTAAAGAAGGTTACTAAACAAGAATTTTTCTAGTTGACTTAATGATATATCAAATAAAGAAATTATCAAGGTTTATATCTTAAAAAACATGTTGAGTTCTTGTATGTGAATATTTTAAGTATAAAGTAGATAGACTTTGTGGGAGGGATCTCCTGGTTTGAAGGTATTTTTCTTGGAAAATGTATTTATATTTATTAAATGAGAATTATTCTAAATTATTCAATTATGGAATATATCATTTCTAATAATTGAATTATTCAATACTGAGTTAAATGATAATAAATATTAATTATAAAATATAATATAAGTAATTGATAATTATTATTTTTATATAATATCATGTATTTGGTATTTATAATAAGAATTATTCCCATATTTATTGATTACAATCTAAGTTAAATATGGAGAAATATAGACTTTTTATTTATTTAAAAACTTGCATAATGTCTACATGGTATCCAATTTACTCAGGAGAATTGTATGAAAGCATTAATGATGTCGGATGAAATCAATCAATTTCATTGGTCTGTGCTCAAGTCTGTTCTTTTGATTTTAAGCACACTTCCTCTTAGTCAAGGCATTGCACATGTATGGCAGGCAACAGAGGGTAGCAGCCAAATTATGGTTGGTTTTTTTGCATTGAGCTTATTAAGCTCTATGTTTATTTTAAGTTTTTGGTCTGCATTACAAGCCACTGTTTTAAAATTAAAAGAAGATAATTCAACAACATTTGAACATCGTATTGTTAGACTATATCGCTATGTTCCAATGGTTTCACTTGCAGCAATGATGTCTTATTTAGTGACTTTGTTATAAATCAATGTTGATAAAAAAAACCGAGCTATCGCTCGGTTTTTTTTATCATTATTTGTTATCGACGGGATTTAAATGAAACATCTACAACTCGTGGGCGGAACCTTAAACCTAAAAGTAAAAGCAGTGCAGAGAAAATAAGCACTGGCCAATCGCTTAATCGGCTATATAGCGTTTGACCTTCCATTGCTGGTAGATTGCCACGTAAAACCGTTGCTTGGTCCATAGGTGCACGGCTGACGATATGACCTTGTTCATTAATAAACGCAGTCACACCTGTATTGGTTGCACGAATAAACCAACGCCCATTTTCTTTGGCACGCATTTGTACCATTTGTAAATGTTGTTGAGGACCAGCTGTACCTGTAAACCATGCATCATTTGAGACGGTAACAAGGTAGTCACTATTTAATGCATTACGACGCGTTAGGTTTGGATATGCCACTTCATAGCAAATGGCTGTTCCTAATTGATGCTTTTGAACAGTTAATGCGTGTTGGTTGCTTTCACCGCGTGAGAAGCCCGCAGCAGCAGGGTCATTTTGGAAAGCGGGAAGTACCCAACTTAATAAACCTGATAGTGGAATATATTCCCCAAAAGGCACAAGGCGCTGTTTCTTATAGAGTCCATCTGTATCGTAACCCGAAGCCATAATCGTGTTGTAATACATCAAACGATTTGTTTCTTGGGATTCTTCTTGATCAATATATACCAAGCCTGTTACCCATGCAGAATGCATATTTTGTGCTTTATAGCTAACAGCATCTAAAAAGGGTTGAATTTCAGTTTGTGGTAATGGAATTGAAGATTCAGGCCAAACTATTAAATCACGACCCCATTCACGCTGTGATAATTCTGTATAAATTTCTAAAGTTTTAGCTTGGTATTCTGTTAACCATTTTAAATCTTGAGGAATATTGCCTTGAATTAAAGAAACGGTCAGAGGTTTAGTATTTTTAGGATGAACAAACTGAATAAATGATGCAGCCCAAGCCCCAATTAATAAAACTGCAATAGGAATGATCCAGAAAAACCGTTTTTGTAGTATTTCGACCAATGCACAAGCAATGGTAATGACAACAAAAGAAACGCCAAAAATACCAAATAATGGTGCGTAGTTATCGAGTAGTCTTTCGGTAAATGCATAACCAACAAAGAGCCATGGGAAACCTGTAAATACCCATGTCTTTGCCCACTCAAAGAATACCCAAAGCGGAGCAAATGTGAGTGGGGTTTCAGGAAAGAAACGACGGTACATCCAAGTTTGAACTGCAGTAAACAGTCCCATTGCAATTGCCATAAGCGCAATGAGTAGAACACTCAAAGCAGAATTGGTATCACCATAAACGTGGATGGAGGTGTAAAGCCAAAATGCGCCAACAAACCATAAACCAAAACCATACGCCCAGCCTAAAACAGCAGCTTGCTTTGGAGTGCGACGATGTAATGTTGCATAAAGTAAGGCAGGGGATAAAATCGCAAGCCACCAATAGTGGTATGGTGCTAAGGCAAAACTAAAAATTCCCCCTGCTAATAGGGATATTAGCAAAGGGTAAATGAAGGGTAATTGTTTTTGTTGTTCAGACGGTTTTAACAATTTATTAAAAAATGTCCTCATTTATGTTTGGCTCTTATGAGGTGAATGGTACGTGAGTCAGCTTCTAATATTGTAAATTCCCAATCATCAATTTCAACAACTTGACCTTGTAAATCACTAACTAGACCAATTTCCTGTAATAATAATCCACCCACAGTTTCAACTTCATCATCTGAAAACTCTGAACTTAAAACATCATTGAAGTGTTCAATTGGTGTGAGTGCTTGAACAATCCAAGTATTTGCTGTTTTGGGATCCTGATCGGGAACAATATATTCAGCTTCTTCATCTAGTTTGTCGTGTTCATCTTCGATTTCACCGACAATTTCTTCAAGAATATCTTCTAACGTGACCAAACCTGAAGTTGTGCCATATTCATCAATCACAATTGCAATATGTGTTTGAGTGTTTTTTAACATTCGAAGAACTTGGTCTGAACGTGCACTTTCAGGCACAAATAATGGCTGACGCATAAGCGCGCGAATATCGACCTTTGTGTTTGGTTCTGTAAGAAATGGCAATAAGTCTTTTGCCAATAAAATTCCGACAACATTATCGGGTTGATCTGAAGAGAATACGGGGAAACGTGAATGTGCTGACTCTACAAGAACATGTAAAATATCAAGTAATTCATCATCTTCTTGTAGGCTAATCATTGCTGTACGTGGAGTCATAACTTCACGAATTTTTGTTGCAGGCAGGTCAAAAACACCTTCAAGCATTGCCACGGTATCGGGCTCTAAAAAACGACGTGAATCTTGTACTAGTTTTAATAGCTCATCGCGAGTTTCTGGTGCAGTACCTAACCATTTGCGTAAGCCACGCATTCCCCACGATGTGCCGGATTCCTCGTGCATGATCTTTCCTAAAGACTCTTAAAATTTCAAAAATGTAATTTTATCATACCGAAGAAAATATAGATGTCTATCTATTAAATAGTTGGATAGTCGTCATTTTTGTTGAGTACTTTTCAAATACGCAACAGTTTGTATTGCATGGGGAATTCTTGCGTTGTGCTAGAATGTAAAAAGTTTAAATTTTTGAGTATAGTGATGTCTGATTCATTTATTGAACCAAGTATTCAATTAAATACACGTGGACTACGCTGTCCTGAACCTGTGATGATGCTTCATCAGGCTATTCGTAAGTCGAAATCTGGCGATATTGTTGAGGTTTTTGCTACAGATAATTCGACTTCTTGGGATATTCCAAAGTTTTGTATGCATTTAGGTCATGAACTATTACTGCAAGAAGAAAAATTAGATGAAGAAGGTAATAAAGAATTTCATTATTTAGTTAAAAAAGGCTAAAACTTTTAAGCAATAAAAAAATCCCTGCATTTAGTAGGGATTTTTTTATTGTAAGAGAGAAATCTATAATTTTTCTCTTACACGATTTGATTCAAATTACATATTTGGATATGAGAAGCACTGCTTCGCAAGATGAGGCAGGTAAAACATAGTTTTATCTGCCGCAAAGACATTACATGTTAGGGTATGAGCTCGCGCAAGAACTGTCCAAATTACATATTTGGATAGTTAGGACCACCACCACCCTCAGGTGTTACCCAAGTAATGTTTTGAGATGGATCTTTAATGTCACAAGTTTTACAGTGAACACAGTTTGCAGCGTTAATTTGGAAACGCTTAGAACCGTCATTTTCTTCCATAATTTCGTAAACACCAGCAGGGCAGTAGCGCTGAGCAGGCTCATCCCATTTTGGCAAGTTTACATTTACTGGAATAGATGCATCTGTCAGTTTTAAGTGAGCAGGCTGATTCTCTTCATGTACGGTGTTCGATACAAATACAGAAGATAAGCGGTCAAATGTAAGCTTACCATCTGGTTTTGGATAGTTTGGTTTAACACTTGCAGCATCTACAGTTTTTAATGCGCTGAAGTCAGGCACTAAGTCATGCAGTGTAAATGGAACTTTAAATACATTTTGGTCGATGAAGTTGAACGCACCACCAGCGAAAGTACCAAATTTATGCATTGCTGGGCCAAAGTTACGGCAATTGTATAACTCTTCTTTTAACCAGCTGTTGTTGTATTTTTCAGTGTAAGACGTTAATTCTTTAGTAAAGAAGTCTTCACCTTCAATTACACGAGCAATGGCAAGGTCACCACCTTTTTCTACACCTGCTTGAATGGCTTCAAATACAGCTTCGCCACATAACATGCCCGATTTCATGGCAGTATGTGAACCTTTAATTTTTGCAAAGTTTAAGAAACCTGCATCATCACCAATTAAAGAACCACCAGGGAATGTAAATTTAGGAAGTGAGTTAAAACCACCTTTTACTACGGCACGTGCGCCATAAGAAATACGTTTACCACCTTCAAGCACTTGTTTGATTAGTGGATGCGTTTTCCAACGCTGCATTTCCATAAATGGATACATATGTGGATTTTGGTAAGAAAGATCAACAATCATACCTAAGGTAACTTGGTTGTTTTCAGCGTGATATAACCACCAGCCACCAGCAGAACCAGTTTCACTTAACGGCCAACCTGCACCGTGCATTACTGCACCTGCTTTATGTTTAGCAGGGTCAATTTCCCAAAGTTCTTTGATACCAATACCATAATGTTGTGGATCGGCATCTTTATCTAGGTCGAATTTCGCAATCAGGCGTTTACCTAAATGACCACGGCAACCTTCAGCAAATAGAGTGTATTTGGCATGAAGTTCGTAACCTGGTGCAAAGTTATGCGTAGGTTCACCATCTTTACCAATCCCCATATCACCTGTTTGGATACCTTTAACAGTACCATCTTCATGATAAAGAATTTCAGAAGCAGCAAAACCTGGGAAAATGGAAACTTCTAATTCTTCAGCTTTTTGTCCTAACCAACGAACTACGTTACCCAATGAAATAACGTAGTTACCTTCGTTATGCATGGTTTTTGGAACCATCCAATGTGGAGCTAACTGTGATTTTTCAGGAGAAGTTAAGAAGTATGTTTCATCTGTAGTTACAGGAACATTTAAAGGCGCACCTTCTTCTTTCCAATTTGGGAACAATTCATTCATTGCGCGTGGTTCTAGAACAGCACCAGACAGAATATGCGCACCAACTTCGGAGCCTTTTTCTACGACACAAACGGACAAATCGTTCAGGTTATTTTCAATTGCAAGTTGACGAATTTTAATTGCTGCAGAAAGACCCGCAGGGCCTGCACCAACAATGACTACGTCAAACTCCATCGATTCACGTTCGATGTGCTCCATGTAGGACTCCTCATATATAACGAAGGTGGCATCCGTAATTTTTCAATTCGGTGCTGCCATGAGTGTTCGGTTCCCAGACACAAAAAGATCGTGTCTTTTATAATATGGGCTAGTATAGTTTTAAACCTTGATCTAGCCAATTGGCTAAATCATATTATTTTTCCGTCAGTAAGGTATGCATTTATGGCACACAAAAATAATTCATCAAATCCGACGAAAAAACTAGCGATTTCTGATCATAAGAATTTAATGGATGTTGCACAATACTTAAAAGGTGGACAGTCCGGTCACAAAAAGTCAATTCCGCCTTTAGAGCAATGGCACCCAAAGCATTGTGGCACAATGAATTTGATAATAAAAGCCAATGGAGAATGGTGGCACGAAGGTCAATTAATCAAAAGAAAAGCATTGATTGATCTCTTTTCGACAGTACTTTGGAAAGAGAATGGAAAGTTCTATTTAAAAACGCCTGTAGAGCAAATAGAAATTGAAGTTGAAGATGAACCTTTATTTGTAAATCAGGTCGATCGAGTAGAAATTGAGGGGCAAGATTATTTGCAACTTAGTACTACAACAGACGATGTTATTATTGTTGATAAAGAACATTCCATTTTTATGCGTGAATACGCAGGTGAGTTGCGTCCTTATGTACATGTTCGTTTTGGGATTAATGCATTAATTCAAAGATCTTCATTTTTTCATTTAGTCGAAATGGGGGAGTTGAAAGAAAATGAACAAGGTGAAGCATTTTTATTGCTTAAAAGTGGTGATTTACACTTGCAATTAGGCACCTGAGGTTTAAGCTTTAGCGATCTTATTTCGAACTTTTGAATTTAAAGATATGACAGCCATTCATCCTATTTACCCTTTAAATGAACCAATGCCTAAGGCAAAGCCGAGTGCGCCTATTGGTATTTTTGATTCGGGAATTGGTGGCTTGTCTGTAGCAATTGAAATTGCACGATATTTGCCAAATGAACGTATTGTTTATTATGCAGATACTGCTAATGTGCCTTATGGTCCACGTAGTGATCAAAATATTCGTGAACTTACGGCTCATGCCATTGAGTGGTTGTATCGTCAGGGATGTAAAATTGCCGTAGTGGCGTGTAATACAGCTTCCGCATTTAGTTTAGATTATTTACGTGAACATTATGGTGAGAACTTTCCTATAGTGGGCTTGGTTCCCGCACTTAAACCAGCTGTTCTTCAAACAACAACAAAAACAGTCGCAGTTTTAGCAACACCTGCAACTTTTCGTGGCAAACTTATTAAAGACGTTATTCAGCGTTTTGCCATTCCTGCTCATGTATCTGTGCTTCCAATTACTTGTTTAGATTTGGTGCCATTTGTTGAAGCAGGAGAGCAAATGAGTGAAGCATGCTTATCAGCATTGCAAGAAATTTTACAACCTGCAGTCAATCAACGTGCAGATTTTTTAGTTTTAGGCTGCACGCATTACCCATTTTTAAAGCCTGCAATTCAACATATTTTTGGTGAAAAATTAAAATTAATTGACTCTGGACAGGCTGTAGCGCGACAAACTTCCCGCATTCTAATCAAAAATGCGTTATTATTTGAACGGAATCTTAAGTCAGACTTTCGTGTTTCCTGTTATGTGAGTGGAAATAATGCAGCTGAATTAACAACAGTGTTACAGCACCTTATTCCATCTGATTTAACATGGGAAATAAAAAACATTTAAAATTTATATTTTAAGATTTAAGTGTTGATTGAATTTAAAAATACATAATATAGAAAGGAAACCCAATGCTCGATAAGCGTTATCAGGTTTTTATCTCTACTTCTGGCCGTGAAATGCAACCAGAACGAATTGTATTGTCCCAAACTCTGGTTGGTATGGGTTTTTTCTCTTGGGGATTAGAGCAACGTACACCTTTAAGTACGACTTTTGCACGTCGCCAAATTGATGATTGTGATTATGTGGTGGTGATATTAGGTAGTCAATATGGAGAGCAGTCAGTCTCTGGTGTTGGCTATATGCATCTTGAGTACATTTATGCTGTGACCAAGCAAAAGCCAATTATTGCCTTTGTACATGAAAATCCAGATGCACGTGATGAATCTTTGCATGATGAAAAGCCAGAATTAAGAGAGAAATTCAAAGAATTTCGTAAGTTGATTATGCAAGACGTTGATCAAATTTTTACATATCGAACTATGCGAGATTTAGAGCTTGCTGTACGTTTAAATATGTCTCAAATTTTAGAGCGTTATCCCGTTTCTGGTTGGGTTCGTCCTCAAAATACACAAGCTTTACATGATCAAATTGAAGCGCTGAAAGCGACTATTGTTCAATTAGAAACAAATGCTGGTACGCGTGAAGCAGATCCATTTTTGAATATTAAAAAAGTTTCGATGCATGAAGATTTTTCTTTTGAATATCGAATGCACGCTTATCAAGACGGTAATTTTAAAGAGCTAAAAGTACAGCGCCGTATGACATGGGCGCAGTTATTAAGTGTTTTGGGTACAACATTTATTAATCCTACTCCAGAAGATTTCTTTTCTAAGAGTATGAATGAATATTTAAATGAAACTGGACTTGCAGATGCGCGTGAAGAGATGCCACGAGCGCATGCAGTTGCACGTGCACAAATCAATATTCGTGCTTTACACACCATTAAAATGCAAATGCGTGAAAATGATTGGATTGTGCCGACAGGGCGTGATGATCGCCAACGTATGCTGTGGAAAGTTTCTCCGAAAGCAAAACGTCTTTTAGAAAGTAATTTATTAGATAGTGATCGGACTTTACAATTTAGATCTTAGAATTAATCAATATCAAGAATGTCTAGAAAGCTGTTAAAGTAAGCTTATTCAAACTGAATAAGAAAAAGGCTTGATGATGACTGCAACTAAACCCAAAGTGACCGTGATTTTGGCTAATCTAGGTACGCCTGATGCACCCACGGTGCCAGCAGTTCGTCGATTCCTGAAACAGTTTTTGTCCGATCAGCGTGTAATTGAAATTCCAAAACCCATTTGGCAAATCATTCTAAATGTATTTGTTTTGCCATTTCGTCCCAAGCGCGTGGCACATGCGTATGAAATGGTATGGTCAAAAGATTCACCAATGCGTGAAATCATGTTTCAACAAGTTGAGCGTGTTAAAACAACATTGACAAAGCAGTATCCTGAATTTGAGCTGACTGTTGTTCCTGCCATGACGTATGGTAATCCAGGAATTGCATCTGCTTTAGAGCGCTTAAGTCAAAATCAGCAAGATCACGTTATTTTGTTTCCGTTGTTTCCACAGTATTCAGCAACATCGACTGCTCCTTTGTACGATGCTTTTGCGAAATGGATTCCACAGCAACGCAATTTGCCAGGTCTAACCATTATTCGCGATTATTATCAGCATCCACTTTATATTCAGTCCTTAGCGCAAAGTGTGCGTGAATATCAAGCTCAACATGGTAAAGCTGAAAAATTATTGATGTCATTTCATGGTATTCCTCAGCCTTATGCAGATAAGGGTGACCCTTATGCAGACCGTTGTCGTACAACAGCAAAATTGGTCGCAGAAGCGCTAGGTTTATCTGAAAATGAATGGGCTATTAGTTTCCAATCGCGTTTTGGTAAGCAAGAATGGGTAAAACCTTATACCGATGTACTGCTTGAAGATTGGGGTAAGCAAGGTGTGAAGTCGGTGCAAATTATGAGCCCTGCTTTTTCAGCAGATTGCTTAGAAACGCTTGAAGAATTAGCGATTCAAAATGAAGAAGTATTTAAAGATGCAGGTGGTGAAAGTTATGCTTATATTCCTGCGCTAAATTCGCGTGATGATCATTTGCAATTGCTCAATCACTTGGTTCAAGCTAATCTTGATGCCTTAAAGCAAACATTAGCCATTTAAAAATTGAGGTTTTCGCCATATGTTGCAAGTCAAAATTGTGCCTGTCACGGCATTCCAACAAAACTGTTCAATTGTTTGGGATTCGGAAACCAAAGAAGCAATTTTGATTGATGCAGGTGGCGATGCTGAAAAGCTTAAAGCTGAAGTAGAAGAGCTTGGCTTAACTGTTAAAGCATTATGGTTAACGCATGGACATTTAGATCATGCAGGTGCGGTTGGTGCATTGAAAAAAGTCTGGTCTGTTCCTGTTATTGGTCCACATAAAGAAGATGCTTTTTGGTTAGATCAAATTCAAGAAGTTTCGGCACGTTATGGCTTTCCAATTCCTGAAAAGGTTGAGGTTGACCAGTGGCTTGAAGGTGGGGAGGTGTTGAAAATAGGCGAGGAAGAATTTGAAGTTCGCTTTGCACCAGGACATACCCCAGGTCATGTCATGTTTTATAACAAAAACTACAGTTTGTTGTGGACAGGTGATGTGCTTTTTAAAGGCTCGATAGGACGTACAGATTTTCCACGTGGAAACCATCAACAATTGTTAGATTCTATTCAGCGCGAATGTTTTAGCTTGCCAGATGAAACTCAGTTTATTTCAGGTCATGGACCATTGAGTACCATTGGTTTTGAAAAACAGCACAATCCATTTGTAGCAAGTAAAGCTGGCTAATTTTATATCTGCATTAAAAAGGTCTGAATATTCAGCCCTTTTTTTATTTGCAGTTTTTAAATTAATACTGATCTTCTTCACGTCCGCCATCGGCTTGTGGCGCATCTTGAGTTGGGAGTTTATAGCCTTCGTTTGCCCATGCACCAAAGTCAATCAGTTTGCATCTTTCAGAACAAAAAGGACGATATTCATTATTTTCCCAAGGGGTGAGTTCCCCACAGCGTGGGCAATTTAAAGTCGTCATGTATAAGCTCCAAACGAAAATGGATGATTCAATTAGGCAAAATCGATTGCACTTGTTAGACTTGTGCAGAATTTTATTAGTTTGATCTGATTATGCCAATTCGTCAATTTCAAGCACATCGTATGCATGCTCCCCGTGACTTTAAACCTATTTCAAAGGAACCTATTTGTATTGAAATTGGTGCTGGAAAGGGGAAGCACGCGCTACTTTTTAGTGGGCAAAATCCCGATAAAAAATTAATTGCGGTTGAGCGTACACGCGAAAAGTTTTTAGCTATGCAAAAACAACATGGTATTGAAGGTCAAAGCAATTTTCAGCCTGTTCATGCAGATGCTTTACCTTGGGTGGTGCATGCATTGTTTCCTGCACAAGTTGAACAATTTTTTATTTTGTACCCAAACCCAGAACCGCATAATCCTGCACAGCGTTGGCTCAATATGCCGTTCTTTGAGTTTTTAATTTCTCGCTTACAAGTGGGCGGTACAATTACTTTAGCCAGTAATATTCCCGAATATATTGAAGAAGCCCAAAAGCAATTGATTGATGTATGGAAGCTTCCGTTTGTAAAAGAAGTTATTCCTGCAACATCGGCACGTACCCATTTTGAAATTAAATATTTAGAACGCGGTGAATTGTGCCAACAACTTGTGATGACCAAACCTGCCGATTACAACACCCGTTTTGATGACTTTCAGCCTCTACAAGGGGTAAATGCTACAGCAGAGAAAGTGGATTAATTTAGTCATGAAAAAGCGTGTTGCAATTATTGGTGCGGGCCCTGCGGGGCTTATGGCTGCTGAAGTGCTCAGTCAGTATAACTACGATATTCATGTGTATGAGCAAAAGCCATCTGCTGCACGTAAATTTTTAATGGCTGGAAAAACAGGTTTAAATATTTCACATGCAGAACCTGTAGATCTATTTGTACAGCGCTATGATCGGGTGGAATGGCTAAGTCCTTGGGTAAAAAAATGGGATGCCCATTGGATTCAAGCTTGGATGAAAAGCTTGGGAATTGAATCTTATGTTGGTACATCGGGGCGCGTATTTCCAATTGAAATGAAAGCTGCGCCTTTACTTCGGGCGTGGTTAAAACGCCTTATGGACGATGGTGTTAAATTTCATTATAGACACCAAGTTTCAGATTTAACTGATGCGACATTAAGCATTCAGAATCTTGTATTGAGGCAAACATTAGAAGAAAAGTTCGATGCGATTGTTTTGGCTTGTGGTGCAGTGTCTTGGTCAAAGCTAGGAAGTGATGGAGCATGGCAAAAATGGTTGAATATATCTGATATTGAAAGCTTCCAGGCAAGTAATGCAGGCGTAGAAATTGCGTGGTCTAAGTTTATGCAACCTGTATTTGGCGAACCATTAAAGCGCGTTGAAGCATGGGTAAATAGTGGTGATAAAGCGAGTGGTGATATTGTTATTAGCCATTACGGTTTAGAAAGTGGACTAGTATATAAACAAGGTCGAGCTTTACGTGAGCAAGTGAAATGTGGTCAATATATGGCATTAACTTTGGATTTATTGCCCGATCAAAGTATTGAGCAACTCACGAAAAAATTACAGCCAAGTAAAAAACAATCGTTAAGCAATATTTGGCGTAAAGCAGGTTTAGATACAGCAAAAGCAAATTTAGTTCGAGAACTTGTTGCGAAAAATATTTGGACAGATGCACATGCATTGGCGCAAAAAGTAAAAAACTTAGTTATTCCATTAACAGGTTTTAGACCCATTGAAGAAGCGATTAGCTGTGCAGGTGGAGTGAAGCAAGAAGCATTAACTGAACACTTGCAGTTGAAATCAAATCCTACATTATTCTTATGTGGTGAAATGCTCGATTGGGATGCGCCTACAGGCGGGTATTTACTTACCGCTTGTTTTGCTACAGGTAGAGCAGCGGGTGAAGGCGTACATTCTTATTTAAGTAAATAGAAAATGTCGTTCAAATGCGAATCTAGGAAATAAAAAAGGAATCGAATGTGATTCCTTTTTTATTTCCTCTTTAACCTGATTTATTGATCAAGTTGAGATTCCATTTCAGGATATTGAGAGCGCCAATTTTCAAGTTGATCTTGTGCATGTAAATAAGAACCTAAGTCTTTTAATTTATCATCAGAGAGGCTTTTATCGTCGAGTGCCTTATCTTTATGTTGTTCTAAAAGTTGAAGCTGCTTATCCCAATAACTGGCGATCAGACCTTGAATATAACGACCTTGTTCGGTTTTTAAATCTAAAGCTTTGAGCATTTCAGAAGCAGAGGTTAAATTATCTTTTTTACGTGTATATGAAAATTCAGCTGTTAAGTTTCCAGCCTTAGCGAGCTTGGTAAGTTCATCTTCCATTTCATCGCTGACTTGTGTGTAACGGTTGTCATAGTCCACAAGTAAAAGAATATCGTGTTGATCATTTGGTGTTTTATCAAAATGACGAACAGCTTCAGAGGATAGTTCTTGCATGACTTTATCTTCTGGAGTTATTTCATCTGAGTGTTCAGCATTTTTATTATTACAAGCACTTAAAAATAATGTAGAGCAAATAAGTACAGGAAAAGCCATACGTTTCAGTAAAATATTCATGAGAAGATTATCCTATTCTGTCGCTATTTTTTTAAAGACATATACATGTGTGGTATATGGAAAATCGATATTATCTTGTGCAGATTTCCCTGTATGTTCATGTACGATTTTTTCAAATTGTGCTTTAAACTCAAGTTGTTTTGATTGGGGCATTGCCGCAATAAAACTGGTTGAAAGTAAGCGTTTTGAAACAACGTGTTCCACTGTACCATGATGCAAATGTTGAATTGTAGTTTCTTGGAAAAGTTTGAATAATTCCTGTTCTTGAAAAACATTTTTCCATTGGTTGCTGTGGTAACGCGGCGTGTCACCTTCAAAAGGTGAAATTAAATCTGCCAGTGCTTTCACCCAATGAACATTAATATCTCGCTGATTCCAAATGAGAACCAAATAGCCGTTGGGTTTTAATATACGATGAATCTCTGTTAAGGTTTCTAGATTGGCAAACCAATGAAATGATTGAGCACATGTCACAACATCTATCGTTTGTGGTTGAATCGGGATTTTATGGCTAAATGCTTGCAAAGTTTGCACATTTGGATAAGTCTGTTTTAATTGTGCCAACATTTCAGCAATTGGCTCTACAGCAGTAATCTGCTGTGTTATTTGTTGTAAATAGGGTAAGAATTTGCCAGTCCCAGAACCAAGGTCTAAGAGCTTGCTTTCTGTACTAAGTTGGAGTCGATCTTGCAACCAAAGTGCTATACTTTGTGGATAACTTGGACGAACTTGCTGATAAAGCTCAGCAGCCGAGCTGAAGCCTTTTTGTGCGGAAGAATGTAAAGATTGTGTCATATTTTGCGATTCTTTATCTTTCGTGCATCTATAAAATAACATATTCACTTTTGATCAATCGCAATAGCATTGAATTGTAAACTTAATATGCAATAGAACGAACTTATTGCTTGGTGTGAGAATGGACAAACAGATAATTTTTGAAGACGGACATATTCGCGCTATTTTTCTAAAAGGTTCATCAAAAGAACTGGTTTTTTCCTTTGGCGATTTAATTACTCGCGCTAAGGGTCTGTCTATTAATGCCGAAAAATCTTTAGAAAAGTTTCAATACAATGTGATTGGCGTGATGCCAAAAGAAAAATCATGGTTTCCTGAAAGCTCTATTCGCAACATGCTAGAGGCTATTTCAGATCTGATTGCACCATTTGAAACACGCCTAGGTTATGGCGGTTCAATGGGGGGCTATGCTGCAATTAAATATTCAAACCTTTTGAATTTAAAACGTGTGATTGCGCTTGTGCCACAATTTTCAATTAATCCTGAAGATGTCACCGATTTACGCTACAACATGTTCTTTCATGCAGATGTAAACCAAGACATGAAAGTGCAAGCTAAAGATGTATCTGCCGATCGTGAATATATTATGGTGTACGATCCTTATTATGATGAAGACCGCGCGCATTACGTTAAACTTCAAGAAGTATTGCCTCAAGTTCATACCTTGCATTTGCCATTTACAGGGCATGATGCTGTTGCAATTTTGGCAAGCTCAGAACTTTTAAATGACTTTTTAACCCAAGAATTTGATGAAACTTATTTCTATAAAAAGATTCGTCAGGTGAAAAAGAACAGTAAATTTTATTATCGTAAAGTGATTGAAAAATCACTGAGAGAGCACCGCGCATCTTTAGGGAAAATTCTAAAAAATAATGATTTACAGCTCGATAGTAATTTCTTTGATGCTAAGCAAAAACAACAACTTATTCGCTCGTTACTCAGCAATAAACAAGTGGATGAGCGTGATTTAAGTAAGCTTGGTGTACAAATTAATATACCGCAAGAAAGCCGAAGTTTGTTACTCGACAATTACGGTCATGGCTTAGTGTTTAATGTCATTAGCCAGAAAATTGAGAGTTACGCAGAAAAAGCGATTGCATTGAATCATAAATTGCTTATTCCAATTTATGCAAAGGGCACAGGCTTAGTACAAATTCATTTGAATGATGAGCGCTACATTGTGGCAATGAATGATCGTTTGGTCATGAAGTTATTTAAGGAACAAGATGCCTTAGGTGTGGGGATGAGCCCACTTATTATTAAAAAATATGAAGATTACTTTGTTGTTAGCTATAAAAACTTAAACCTTGCGAGTGATGAGTTTGGCGGTAACGACTTTGTGGAAGATGTTCCTGAAATTGCAAAATTTGTATTGGAATTAGAAAGCGAAGCTTAAGTTACAAATATATTTTTTGAGTATGTAATCTCTATCACAGATCGCAATTTTAAATACGGCTTTGGTCTAGTTTTGTACTATTGCTTTATTTTTAATTCGATCTAAGATGAATTTAACGATAAAAATATCATTGGAAGATAAGAGTCGTGTTATGACAAAAAATGTTCTGAATATTTCATTGTTCACGCTATTTTGTTTAACTGTTTCAAATCCTGCCTTTGCTCAGGCGACCATGTATCCTGCTTATGTTTTTTTTGGTAGTGGTATTTTGGTGGTGTTGGGACTCGCAATTTATGTTGTGAAACAAAGCATTCTATCTATTCGAAATCACTGCGATAAAAAGCCTGTAAAATAGCAGGCTTTTTTATATTCTTAGAATGAATATTTAAAAGACTTTCAATATCTTATTGATGCTTTATTGCTTAATGTATATGAGAAATAAAAAATCGATATGTGTGAAAACAGCTCTATTAAATATTTTAAATATGCTTAAACTGTTTGCAATGAACAGGGAGTTTTTATCCCTTAAAATTCCATGAATGAAGCAAGGAATGCAGCATGAAAGCCGTATTTTTAGATTACGCATCTTTAGATCAAAATGACTTAAATTTTAAAAATTTAGAAAATATCTTCGATGAATGGGACATTTATCCAAGTACATCTTCAGAACAATTATTAGAAAGAATTCAAAATGTTGATGTCATTATTAGCAATAAAGTTGTGGTGAATGCAGAAGCAATCCAACAATGTCCAAAACTTAAACTCATTCTAATTTCAGCGACAGGCACCAATAATATTGATTTAGCACAAGCCAAAAGACAGGGCATTGTGGTGTGTAATTGTCAGGCTTATGGTACATCTGCTGTGGCGCAACATACGCTTATGCTCATGCTTAACTTGGCAACATCTTTTAGACAATATGATCATGCTGTACAAAAGGGTGAGTGGAATAAAGCATCGCAATTTTGTTTGCTTGATTATCCAATTGTAGAACTTGAAGGCAAAACTTTAGGTATTTTAGGTTATGGCGAATTGGGCAAAGCTGTTGCGAAATTAGCACAAGCTTTTGGTATGAAAGTTTTAGTGGGAGCGTTGCCAAATCGCCCGACTGGTGAAAATCGTATTCCATTTAATGAATTGTTAGCTCAGGTTGATTTTCTAACTTTGCATTGCCCATTGAGTGCAGATACGCAAAATTTAATAGATGCTAAAGCCTTTGATGTCATGAAATCGAGTGCATTTTTAATTAACTGTGCGCGTGGCGGTATTGTGAATGAACAAGATTTGGCAGATGCTTTGATTACAGGAAAAATTGCAGGTGCAGCAACAGATGTGCTTTTGGTTGAACCTCCGAAAGATGGCAATGTGTTGTTAAACCCCGAAATTCCCAATTTATTAATTACACCGCATAGTGCGTGGGGGAGTGTAGATGCACGTCAGCGTATTGTTCAACAGATGGTTGAAAATGTAGAAGCCTTTAAAAAAGGTCAGCCAATACGACAAGTGAATGCTTAATTGAAAGAATAAAAAAGCCCATCAGAAGATGGGCTTTCTTTTGTATATGTACTTTAAATTTATCGGGGAAGAGATGAATCTGAGTCTTCGTTATTTGAGCTGATATTTTGTGTTGTATTGGATGGTGTATCTGAGCTTGTAGGTGTTTGAACTTCAGGCTGAGGTGTTGCTGTTTGTGTCGGTTCAATAATTTTTGGTTGTGGTGCAGGAATAATGTCTAAAAATGTTTTTGGTGGATTGTCTGTAGATGACTGACTGAGTGAATGTTGAATAATTGGTGCTTTGTCTTCTGGGTTGCCAAAAATAGCTTCTTTTGCTTTGTTCGTGGTGTTTTCAATACCACTTGCAGTTTTTTCTACTGTTTGTTCGGCAAAGTCTTTGGTTTTTTCAGCAAAAACCGTTGTTTTATCTATGGTTTTATCAACTGTTTTTTCTGCAGAGTATTCTGCGATGTCTGCAGTTTTTTGGGCTGTCGGTTTAATTTTGTTTACACCACGTTCGGTGGCATTGCCAATTCTTGAAAATGTAGTTTCAACTTTTTCTTTGGTTTTATGCCCCAAAACGACAAAAATATTTGGATTATCTCCATAAGCAGGAGAGTGCTTTACAGGTTGTGCTGTTTGCGTGGTGTTGGTTTGGGCGAATAAGGGAGTAGTTGCAAGAATTGCCGAAACAAATAGTGCTGCTTTGGATGGATTGATCACTTAGATGGATCCTCTTTTTCTATATTGGGTTTTATTAACAAAATAATCTTATCGGCTTTTTTTTGCATGATGTTAGTTTGAGATTAAAACCATACAGCTTAGTTACACGAGTTTTACATTATGCTTTTATTTTACATGTAAAAAAGCCTTTGTTTTAATTCGATTAGTGATTAATAACAAAGGCTTTTTGAGCAGATTGTGAGTTATTCACATTGTGCTAATGCTTCTTTTGCAAAGTTGTTGCGTAGCGATAGGAAGTTCTTTTGTACTTCTGGAGAGTATAAGTCAAAATTTGATGCTGTACTTGTTCCATCTTTTTCGAAGGTTGCTGTACCTGCTGAAATAAGAGTTAAGCCTTTAAATGACCATTGTTCTACAATTTTTCCTGACTCAAGTTGTCCTGTAAATTCAATGACGCATTTGTCTGCGAATTTGTTGAGTTGGGCTTTATTGTTTGTGGTTTCTGGGTGTACTTTTAGGTTTTCTACTTCCTGTAAAGCGCCTGCTTTAATGTGTGGAATTGTAGGTGTTGTTGAACACGCAGTAAGTGCGAAACCAGCAAGTGCTGTCAAAATGATGGCATTTAGTTTCATAAGTTCCATTTCTTTTTGAATGTAATTCACTTGAGTATAGGCAATTCATGAATAATTGCCTATTGTTAAAGCGTTAAAATTTGATATCTTTTTTGATAACCATAAATATTTAAATTAATAAACTTATGAAAAAAATTATCAAAATTCCACCATATTACCTTTCATTGTCAAAGTTAAATACTTTTAATGATCTTCTTCAAAGCAATCTATATGAAAAGGAATTAGAAATTGACTTAACGCAACTAGGTTTTTGTGAGCCAGAAAGTATCTTATGTTTAGCCGTGTTGTTAAGAGATTTCGATCAGAGAAGAAAGGGGGATACTGCTATTTGCATTGAGCCTAATAGTAATGTCATAGGATATTTATCACATATAGGCTTTTTTGATTTTATAGGTATGAATTTTGGGAAAAAAATTGGTGGTTCAAACTCTACCGATAGTTATATACCAATTAGAAAAATTGAAAAAAAAGAATTACAGAAGCAGAGCTTTGAAACAGGGAAAACGCTACAAGATTTAATTCAGGAAGAGGCAGCGCATTTAGCTAGAATCTTGGTTGGGTATAACTTGTCTAATAAGCAACAAGTATATTTAACTATTGCGTATTCTATACGTGAAGCAATTAGAAGTGCATTAGAGCATTCAGAAGTAGATGTTTGCTACGTATGTGGTCAGAGGTGGAAGAATAATAGAGCGCAAATTGCAGTAATTGATGAAGGTATTGGAATTTATCAATCATTAATTAATGCAGAAATTAATGTAAATACTGATAGTTTTTTAGCTAAGTCTTTAGAAGCTGGGTTATCAAGAACATTAAATTTAGAAGAGCATTTAAATATTCATGGTAACTCAGGGTTTGGTTTATATGTACTTTCGCATTTAGCGAAAAACTATGGAAAGATGACTTTATCTAGCTCCAATAAAACAAGAATTATTAAGAGAAATACGGAAGAAATCGAAATGGTGAACGGTTTAAAAGGTACTTGTATATCGATTGAGTTTTCAATGTATCCGAATGATATTGAAGATGTTATATCAATGATAGCTGATTCAGGTGAGGATGAAGCAAGACAAGCAGGAAGGGAAATAAAGGCTTCTAATCGAAGTCGGTCTGTAACTATATAAAAAAACCCGCTCGAAAGCGGGTTTTTTTAATGATTAATACTTAGTGCTGTAACACCGAAATATCAGCGACTTTCGTAAACAAGTCACGTAATTGTGCAAGCATCAACAAACGGTTTGATTTAAGCGCAGCATCATCAGCCATCACCATTACACCGTCAAAGAACGCATCTACAGGCGCACGAAGTGCAGCAAGTGCAGACAACGCAGCAGTGTAGTCTTTGGCAGCAAATAACGGCTCAACTACAGGCGTAATTTTCGCAAGTTCAGCGAATAATGCTTTTTCAGCATCTTCAACCAAGTTTGCTTCAATAACTTCACCTGCAGGTGCAGCTTCTTTTGCAAGAATGTTTGCAACACGCTTGTTAGCAGCAGCAAGCGCAGCAGCTTCAGGAAGCGCACGGAAATGATTTACTGCATTTACACGCTTATCAAAATCAAGTGGTGATTTTGGAGACAACGCTTGAACCGCTTGAATTACATCAACCGCAACGCCTTGGTCTTCGTATTTCGCACGGTAACGACCTTCTAAGAATGCAACAGCATCATTTAAAGTCTTATCGTGATCTTTCAATACATCGCCATAAGCAGCTAAAGCAAGCTTGATTAAGTCTTCAATAGACACATCAAGGTTGTTTTCAGTCACTAAACGCAAAATACCAATGGCAGAACGACGAAGCGCAAACGGGTCTTTAGAACCTGTAGGCGCTTGACCAATACCAAAAATACCTGTGAGCGTATCTAAACGGTCAGCAAGGGCAATGGTTGTACCTGTTTTAGTTTGAGGTAAAACATCACCCGCAAATTTAGGTAAATATTGCTCGCCTAAAGCTTCTGCAACTTCATCATTTTCGCCTTCAATACGTGCGTAGTAAGTACCCGCAATACCTTGAAGTTCAGGGAATTCACCCACAAGTTCAGATGTTAGGTCACATTTAGCAAGAAGCGCAGCTTTTTCAGCATCGGCAGGGTTAGCACCAGTAATAGGCGATAACGCTACAGCCAACTTTGCAATACGTTCAGATTTATTCCAAAGCGTACCCAATTCTGCTTGGAAAACCATATTTGCAAGTTTCTCTTTACGAGAAGCAAGCGGTTGCTTTTGGTCTTGTAAAAAGAAGAATTCAGCATCCGACAAACGTGGACGAACAACTTTCTCATTACCTTCAATAATTTGAGCAGGATCTTTCGACTCAATGTTTGACACAGTAATGAAGTACGGCTGAAGTTTATTATCGCTGTTTACCAAACAGAAGTACTTTTGGTTGTCTTGCATAGTTGTAATCAATGCTTCTTGAGGAACTGCTAGGAAGCGTTCTTCAAAGCTTGCACGAAGCGCAACAGGCCATTCAACCAATGCAGTCACTTCGTCACGAAGATCCGCAGGCACAATCGCAATTGCATTTACTTCATCAGCCAATGCTTTTACTTGACCATCAATGATTGCTTGACGTTCTTCAAAAGAAGCCACAACGTAAGCTGTACGAAGAGCATCTAAGTAAGCATCTGCATTTGCAAGTGTGATTGCTTCAGGCGCATGGAAACGGTGACCATAAGTCACGTTACCCGCTTTGTGATCTTGAATTGTTGCATCAATTACATCGTTATCTTTTAACAACACAACCCATTTTACAGGACGTACAAATTCAGTACGGCTAGCCGCAGAACGCATACGTTTTGCAATTGGAAGGTTATCTAAAGCAGCTTGTAAAATTTGCGGAAGTAAAACATCAAGGCTTTGACCTTTCACATCTTTTAAGTAGCAAACTTTTTCAACTTTACCTGCTTGGAATGTTGTTACTTGATCTACAGTAATGCCTTGACCACGCATAAAGCCTTCTAAAGCTTTAGTTGGGTTGCCTTCAGCATCAAAGGCTGCTTGTTTTGCAGGACCGTCAAAACGTTTTTGTGTGTCTGCTTGAGCAGCATCTACATTTACAATTTTAAGTGCAAGACGACGTGGTGCTGCATAAGCTTCGATAGAATCGAATGCAAGACCTGCATCTTTTAAGCCTTTTACAGTTTCAGCTTGTAATGCATCACGTAATTTTTTTAAGCTTTTTGGTGGAAGTTCTTCACAGCCTAATTCGAACAATACTGTATGTTTAGACATTATTTGCTCTCCTTAGATTCAACTTTTGCTTCCGCTTCAACTTGTGCCTTTAACTGTGCAAGTACTTCATCACGAAGTTCAGGTTCTGCCATTGGGAAACCAAGTTTCGCACGAGCAGCAACATAACTTTGTGCAATAGCACGAGCTAATGTACGTACACGTAAAATATAACGCTGACGTTCAGTCACCGAAATTGCACCACGAGCATCAAGCAAGTTAAAGCTATGAGATGCTTTGATTACTTGTTCGTATGCAGGAAGTGGAAGTTCCGCTTCCATTAAGCGAGTTGCTTCAGCTTCATAGAAGTCGAACAATTCAAACATTTTTTCTACGTTTGCGTATTCGAAGTTATAAGTCGATTGCTCAACTTCATTTTGATGGAATACATCGCCGTAAGTAACTGTACCAAATTGACCTTTAGTCCAAACCAAGTCGTAAACTGAATCTACACCTTGAAGGTACATGGCTAAACGCTCAAGACCGTAAGTGATTTCACCAGTTACAGGGTAGCATTCAACACCACCGACTTGTTGGAAGTAAGTAAACTGAGTCACTTCCATACCATTTAACCAAACTTCCCAGCCTAAGCCCCAAGCACCTAGTGTTGGAGATTCCCAGTTGTCTTCTACAAAACGGATGTCGTGTACAAGCGTATCAATACCAATCGCTTTTAAAGAATTTAAATAAAGCTGTTGGATGTTGTCTGGGTTTGGTTTAAGCACAACTTGGAATTGGTAGTAGTGCTGTAGACGGTTTGGGTTTTCACCATAACGACCATCTTTAGGGCGACGAGAAGGCTGAACATAAGCAGCATTCCAAGTTTCAGGGCCTAAAGCACGTAAGAATGTAGCTGTGTGGAATGTGCCTGCGCCCATTTCCATATCGTAAGGTTGTAAAATTACACAGCCTTGTTCAGCCCAGTAGTTTTGTAAGGCAAGAATTAAGCCTTGGAAGGTATCAATATGCGATATGGCGCGACTCATGGTCATCCACTTAAAATTAGAGAAAAATTACCCTCAATTATAAGGATTTTAAGGAGGTGTGGCAAAGGTTATGAATGAAATGGTGAAGGTTTAATCGATATCTTTAAATCGTAAAAAGTTGAATTGGCATAAAGTGCTTATTTAAAAATTCACGTTGTGGTGGGAACAGCATATTTTTTAAGTTTTAAGATGGTGATTCATGCATTAAATAATAAAACTGAATAGCAGAGCGGAGCACATTTTTATAATTTTTATGGATATAACGTCATGCTCTGGCAATAAGTATGGCTCTGGAATGTTTCCATTATTTGAAGAAAGAATGGCAAGTTGTGAACAGAAGGGTATTAGTAGAGATACCTACTACAAAGTTGAGATGGATAATGACAGGGAAGATAGGGATAGATTATTTCAATATGCAAAAAATGGAACAAAAGGCTAAACATTGAAGGTAATACGAGCGTAATATTGCTTTTATTAACTAAAGTTGAAGTATTATATTTGAATGTAAGTTATTTAACTTAAAGGAGATTTTTATTGTGCTTGGTGTGTGGTTGATATAGTAAAATATCGATCATCAATAAATAGATTATTTTACTTAAGTTATTTAGATATTTTATAAAATTATAAAAAAAACTACGATATCTTGGGGAAAATACCGTAGCGACCATGAGGTCAAAAGATTAGGGTTGGTCGTTACCTACTGTACGCATTGGCGATTCATGAGTAGGTGAGTGCTGTAATTCAACTTGCTTTTTAGGCATTACAAACCAAAGAATGAGATAGACCAAAATACCGGGAAATGCTGCGCTCATTAAAGAAACCACAATAAAAATAATACGAAGCAAGTTTGCATTCCAACCAAAACGTTCAGCAATACCCCCCATTACACCTGCAATCATGCTTGAGCGATTTGAGCGATATAAACCAACATTGGTCATTGAGTTCTCCTTAAAATCAAATAAATCAGTAGGCTGTATAATAAATATGGAGATGTTTTGTTAGATTTAAAGTTATGAAATACATAAAATCGTAAAAATGTGTAACTGTATCTATCTGTGTTTTTTATATCATCTTAGAATGCAATTAACCTTTAATAATTTGATTATAAATATTTCATTATTAAGTGATTTGTGGTTTATTTTATGAATGAATTCTGGCTCAGTATTATATAAAAGGATGAATGAATGTTGAGGCATACGATATATCAAATTTGCATGGTTCCTTTTTTGATAGTGGGAATTACCGCATGTGATCAAGATCATTCAGAGAGTATGGTGAATAATACGAAGGAAACGTTTCAAGGGGCAAGTAAAGATGATTATGAGCCTGTAACAGGTAGAAAGCTGACCGATGTTGCAGGACAAGCTGCTATTCCAGTGGGAAGTGAAGAGAGTATTGGTCAAGTGGTAACTGATAATGCACTACCTTACGTGGGGCGGTATCATGTTGTTGTGAGTTGTCAGGATCCTATTGTTTTTTGCAAAGATGGTACTGCAGATTTCGTTATGAATTTATTGGCAGATGGAACCGCACATAGAACAATTATTCATTCGGGGACAATTACTTTTGCAACAGCACAACAATACCGTCAAGATCACTGGAAATATGATGAAATAAATCATCAAATTATTTTACAACGAAGTAATGGTGTCGAATTTTTTTACGATATTGATAAAAATAAAAACTTAACGATGAATCTAAATAAAATTGCGAATGGAAGTGATGTGAATCGTAAATTTTTCCAAGAGGGGAATGCATTTCCGCATGAAGCTTACGTATTAAAATCAGAAAAGTAACTTTTAGTCTAAAAATATTTTTAAGTAATTAATTTAAATAAAAAAGTTGGTGGGTTGTGTGGGGTTCGAACCCACGACCAATAGATTAAGAGTCTACTGCTCTACCGACTGAGCTAACAACCCTAAGTAAGGATTAGTGAAAAAAGTATTTCACTCGAATGCAAATTAAAATCTAAGATTTTAAAAAGTGTGTTAAGCACTTAGTTTGCAATATCGATAAGCAAAATTTCGAGAAATGGCAAGTAAAACCGAATGGTTTATTGTCTTGGTCGGAATATGCAGGTTTCGTTATCTTCGCAAGCTGGAAGAAAGAAGCCCTAAGAAAGAATGGTGGGTCGTCCGCGACTCGAACGCGGGACCAATAGATTAAAAGTCTACTGCTCTACCAACTGAGCTAACGACCCATTCTAAGGTTTGGTATCAAATAAAATTTGATGGTTTCTAAAACAGACGTTTTAGAATGATGGTGGGTCGTCCGCGACTCGAACGCGGGACCAATAGATTAAAAGTCTACTGCTCTACCAACTGAGCTAACGACCCATCAAGGAGTGTCAAATGAAATGGTGGGTCGTCCGCGACTCGAACGCGGGACCAATAGATTAAAAGTCTACTGCTCTACCAACTGAGCTAACGACCCATATCATTTGATGGAGCGTATTGTAGCAAGATATGAAACGAGCGCAAGTAAAAAATTAGAAAGTTGTCTGTGATTGATTATAAATAAAACAAAAATACATCATGTAATCAAAAAACAGACAACTTTTGCCATTAAAAGCGATATTTATAGCTTTCAATGTTGTTGTAAATTTCAGGTGTAAGTTCGCAATAGGCATCACATCCTGGTAAAAGTACTAAAATTTTCTCATCAGTTTCATGAATATTGAAGGCTTGTGCTTTTAATTTACTCTTTTGATACTTAAATGTTCCTGTTGTTTCGACAGCATGTTGAATGCGTAGAAATATAGGAATGGCATAAGCAGGTAAAGATTTTTTAAATTCAGCGTACATATCACATAAATCTTGAGAATTAAGCTGTATATCATCTTGTAAGGTAATGGCAGCCATACCCGCACGACCATTGGTATTTGGGATTTCTACACCATATACGACTGCTTCTGTAATTTTTTCGTATTCAGAAACAATATTTTCAACTTGTGTTGTTGATACATTTTCGCCTTTCCAGCGGAATGTATCACCTAAGCGATCTACAAATTGAGCATGTCTAAAGCCAATATCACGAACTAAATCGCCTGTATTGAAATAAGCATCGCCTTTTTTCAATACGTTGGTCATGACAACAGCCTTATTTTTTTCAGGATCTGTATAGCCATCGAAAGGTGAGCGACGTGTGATTTTTCCAATCAATAAGCCAACTTCACCTTTTTTAACACGAATACACCAGCCATTTTTGTCACGAACAGGTTCATTTTTCTCTTTGTTGTATTGAATAACTGCATACGGTGTTGGGGAAAATCCTACGGTGTTGTCAAAGTTGAAAACATTACTAAAACCGACATTACCTTCGCTGGATGCGTAAAGTTCTAAAACTTCTTCAATTCCAAAACGGGATTTGAATTTATCCCAAATATTAGGACGCATTCCGTTACCAATCATCTTTTTAACACGATGACCTTTTTCGAGTTCTGATTCGGGTGCATCCATAAGGTAGCGGCAAAGTTCACCCACGTATCCAATGGCTGAAGCATCAAATTTTTGCACATCTTTCCAAAAAGATGAGGTTGAGTATTTGCGTCTAATTGCAAGAGTCGCACTACCTGCAATAACGCCACACCAGCATACAACAATGCCTGTTGCGTGATAAAGGGGTAGGGTGCAATACATAACATCATCTTGTTTAAGGTCTATAACATGACCGTATGTACCATAAGCTAATGTCCAACGACTGTTGCTAAAAATAACCGCTTTAGGTAAGCCGGTGGTGCCCGAGGTATAAATATAAAATAATCCGTTTTTACCTTGAACTGTACGTGTTGTTGGTGTGTTGAAGGTTGGAAAATTTACAATTGTACTTGCAAGGTTGATAAAACCTGTTGGTGCTTCACCTGCATTTTTTAATGTTTCTTGATCTGCAAACCAATGAAAGTGATCTTCAGAGATATTTAAGTCATTGCGAATTTCATCTACGGAAGCACAGCATTCTTCACCAGTAATAACCGCAATAGGCTTCACAAGATTAATGCTATGTGCAAGCACTTTGCCAGTTTGAGAGGTGTTTACAAGCGCAATTGTGACGCCAATTTTTGCTAAACCTAAAACAGTTGCCAACATTTCTGGGCGATTTTCCATCATTAACGCAATAACATCGCCTTTATTTGCACCTATAGAAAGATAGAAATGTCCAATCTGATTTGCCCAATCATTGAGTTCTTTGTATGAAAAGGCTTGGTCTTGATACTTTAAAGCACAACCATGAGGATTTCGTTTAACCGCATTTTCAAATGCAATACCTAAGCCTGTGGGAGAGTTTGATGTACGTAAATAAGCTTGCTTAAGACCGGTCATTAAATGAGGTAGCTTACTCATGAATTTAGGGATTTTGGCAGCAACTTCTGCAAAACCAATGAGGTCGCTTTTTGGATTATGGCTCATAAGAATCCTATTATTTTCGTAAATCAGTATCGTGTTTATTTATTTACGGTTTATTTCAATGAGTTGATACACTTGTCTTTTAATCGCTTCTAACTAGTGCAATCAACCTAAATTGACAAAAACTTTCAAAAAAAAATCCAGTCATCGGAATGACTGGAGTTTTTTATCACCTGCAAAAAAGCAAATTAAGACTCTGTTGCGGTGTCTACTTTTTTCGGTGGACGACCACGAGGACGACGCGGTCTTGCTGGTTTGTCTTTGGTTGGTGTTGCGGCATCTTCAGCAGATTGTTCTTCCGCAACTTCAGTTGTTTGAGCAACTTCACTTACTGCAGTTTCAACTTCGGTAACTGGTTCTACAGTTGCTTCTGTTGGGGTTGCTACAGTCGCTTCAACTGATTCTACTGCTTGAGCTGTAGTTTCTTCTGCCACAGGTGTTGCAACAACATCAACTGCAGGAGTTACTTCAGCTTGTTGAGCTTTGTCTGCTTCAATATGAGCTTGTTTTGCTTGCTCATGTGCTTGTTCGGCAGCAAGTTTTGCTAAACGACGACGCTCACGCGGATCATTTGCAACACGATTATCCGAAACAGGCTTTGGTGGTGTTAAGTCAAGCACTGGAGCAGGTTCTGCTTCAGGTGTTGCTTTTGTAACAACTACATCACGTGTTACAGGCTTTTTCTCGGCAGCAGGCGCTGTATTTTGAGAAGCTAAGCTTGCAGCATATTCACTTGTGAATTTTGCCAAAGCACGATTGAACGTTGGAATTAAACCAAATTGTTCAATTAAGACAGAGCAGTCATTGCCGTATACATGGCGGATTAATGAATCCACAGTGTAAAGAGAAAGTGTAGGAACTTGAGTTGGTTTTAACTCAGGAACTTGGGCTTGCTCATTGCGTTGACGACGGTTCTGACGTGGGTCATTGCTTGCACGTTTTGCTGGTTGTTGCGCTTGTTTGTTCGCATGATCAGCTTTTTTGTGTGCATGAGGTTTCTTCTCAGCAACTTCTTTTTGTGCAGGCACTTGTTTTGTTTCTTCAACAATAGCAGTGTCTACAGGTGCAGGAGTTGCTTGAGCTTGACCTATCGCAATAATTTCACTTTGCGCTTGATCAATGTTTACAACTAAAGCAGTTGGCATAACTTCTTGTTGAGGTGTATCAATCATTTCAACTTTAACTTGATTTTGATCGATTACAGCTTCTACAACAGGAGCAGCAGGCGCAACAGTCTGCTCATTCAATACGCTTGGATCGCGATGACGATTTGGGCGGTTTGGACGTTGCTGATTATTGCGGTCACGACGTGGTACAGCATTTTGTTGTTCATTGCTTAGAACATCTTGATGCTGTTGTTGATCGTTATTGCTGTGTTGACGACGAGAATTACGTTTGTTTTCACGTGCTTCTTGGCGTTGCTCTTGACGTGAAACTTGTACAACTTCTTCATGTACATGGTGTTGTACATTATCTTGTTGTGTTTGTTCACGTACTTCTTTGTGCTTGTTGTTGCGTGGCTTCTTGTTGTTTGGACGTTGAGTCTTCTCTTCACGCTCTAAAGGTTTATCCATTAGATCGCGCTGTTCAGACTTATTCGCAACACTTGAAGGTGCTAAATAAGCATTATTTGCTTGTACAGCAGGGGTGCGTTGTTGCTGAGCTGGAACTTGGCTATTTACTTGACCAAATTGACCACGACTTACAGCACCACCATTTACCATTTGCTCAATTGCGGATGCAGCATTGTTTGCTGTGCGAGATTGATCAATAGTTGCTGCTTGCTTTTGAACAAACAAGTTCTCTAACCAAGCACAAGGGCTAGCCGATGCTTGAGCAGGAGCGACTTTTACTTGCTGTTGTTGAGCTTGTTGTTGGTTCGCATGCTGCGGACGACGTTTGTTGTTTTGGTTTTTATGACCATTTTGCTGTGCAGGAGCAGGTGCTGCAGCGTGAGCGTGTTGCTCTTCTTCTAAATGCCACTCAGAAGACTCATAACCCAATTCTTTTTCGCTGTTACGAGTCGCTTCAGTGCGTTCGTAGCTTGTTGGCGCAAAGCCTTCAGGGTTAAATGAAATTTCATAGTGTGGCGTTTCTAAATGCGGGTGAGGTAATACAGTCACACGTACATTTGAAGTTTGTTCTAAGTAAACAAGGCTGTGACGTTTTTCATTGAGCATGAATGCTGCAATTTCAACAGGAACTTGAACTTGAACTTCGCCTTGGCGTTCACGAAGAGCAATTTCTTCTACTTTACGCATAATAGAAAGCGAAAGAGAACGAAGGTCACGAACCATGCCTGTACCATGACAGCGAGGGCATACATAACCTGTTGCTTCTTCTAACGATGGACGTAAGCGTTGACGGCTCATTTCCATCAAACCAAAGCGAGATAATTGACCGAATTGAATACGAGCACGGTCGCTTTGAGTTGCTTCACGAAGTTTTGCTTCAACCATACGTTGGTTGCGGTCTTTCGTCATGTCGATGAAATCGATCACAACTAAACCGCCAATATCACGTAAGCGTAATTGACGTGCAATTTCTTCAGCAGCTTCTAAGTTTGTATTTAGTGCTGTTTCTTCAACATCGTGACCACGAGTCGATTTTGCAGAGTTAATATCGATAGATACTAAAGCTTCAGTTTGATCGATTACGATAGAACCGCCTGAAGGAAGTTTTACTTCACGTTCATAAGCAGTTTGAATTTGGCTCTCGATACCAAAATGAGCAAATAAAGGCTCATTTAATGTATATGTTTTTAGCTTGTCTAATTGGCGTGGCATTACAGCTTTCACGAAGTTATACGCTTCGTTATACGCTTGCTCAGAATCAATTAGAATTTCAGCAACATCATCACGTAAGTAGTCACGAATAGCACGAGTCACAACGCCTGCTTCTTGGTGAACCAACATTGGAGATGGACCTGAATTTGCAGTAGTTTGGATTTGAGCCCAAAGATCTAACAAATGTTGAAGGTCAAGTTGTAATTCTTCTTTAGAGCGACCAATACCCGCTGTACGAACAATCACGCTCATACCACGTGGAGTATTGAGTGACGCTAACATTTCTTTGAGTTCTTCACGAACTGAACCAGAAATTTGACGACTAATACCGCCACCTTTTGGATTGTTTGGCATAAGTACCAAATAACGACCAGCAAGTGAGATAAATGTAGAAAGAGCAGCACCTTTATTACCACGTTCTTCTTTTTCGACTTGAACTAAAAGTTCAGTACCTTCCGTGATAAGTTCACGAATATTAGAAGTTTGGCGAGGGTCTGCTTTGTAATATGAGTTTGCGATTTCTCGCATAGACAAGAAGCCTTGACGGCCTGCGCCATATTCTACAAATACAGCTTCTAAAGAAGGTTCAACGCGAGTTACGTGACCTTTATAGATATTTGATTTTTTTTGTTCACGGGTACGATTTTCTAAATCGAAATCGTAAAGACGTTGTCCAGTGACAAGTGCAACGCGAATTTCTTCGGCATGTGTTGCATTAATCAACATACGTTTCATGGGTGTAACACCTTATAGTGATACACAGCAAAGCATCGCTAGGTCACGCAGCGAACATCAAAAACTACGAATCAACTGCTCAAATCTCAAATAAACACATTGTGATTTGAGCTCTTTTTTACCGGCCTTTGTTAGGTGGGCTTCGGTTTATGATTTACGCACTGATGATGACAATACGGCTTCAATCTGTAAACGATTAAAGTCACCTGTGCAATTCACTGGCGGACTAGCGGTGTATTGGATGTCTGTAACTTTCACTGTCACATTGCTCGAAGCGCATTCCTTTGTTCAAGGTGTCTTGGTACGGAATTATCATCGTACCTTTGCAAACTGTGCAGATCCAATACATCAACGCTGTAGCCTGAATTTAGCATCAGGGGAGCGACTCATCTGATGTGTATCAGTTTACGTTTAAAAACCAACTTATGTTGGCGACATATTTTTTAAGACAAACTGATTTATGTACCTGAGGTACAATTAAACGCAACAGTTTGTGTTTTTGCCGATATAATAAGCCTTCGGCGTCGGCATAATTCTTTTGGGACCTTTCCGTATTATGTGAGTATTAAAGTGAATAATTAAGTTCAGATGAATCTGAAAAAATTAGACCAAACTCACAAACGGTGGTTTCCGTACGCTGACTATACCAAACCTTGTATCATCTGCCTATGGGCTAAGCTTATGTTTCTTGTGAAAAGTATAGCTCGAATGATCAGTTTTTAATCAATTTTAGTATTTTTTTAGGTCACAGTAACTGTATGAATTCTACGCAACAATGGCAAAATGTCACTTGGTTTGAAGTGGATGAACATCAAGCGGGTCAGCGCATCGATAATTTTTTATTTACTCGATTAAAAGGCGTGCCCAAAAGTCGTATTTATCGTTTGATTCGTGAGAGTCAAGTACGCGTAAATAAAAAGCGTGTAAAAGCAGAGACTAAGCTCGCAATTGGTGATCAAATTCGTGTTGCACCAATACGTTATGAACAAAAAGATGAATCTGCTGCACCTGTATCAGATAAAGTTGCACAAGGTTTATTGAACCGTGTGGTATATGAAGATGAAGGTTTAATGGTGGTGAATAAACCATCAGGAATCGCAGTTCATGGTGGTAGTGGCGTTGCTTACGGTTTAATCGAAGCATTACGTGCTGCAACAGGTAAAAAATATCTTGAATTGATTCACCGTATTGACCGTGATACGTCGGGTCTAGTGATGATTTCTAAAAAACGCAGCACCTTAAAATCTTTGCAAGATATGCTTCGTGAACACAAAATCCAAAAGACTTATGCAGCTGTCGTAAAAGGCAAGGTTGCATTAGATAAACAGCTGATCGATGCGCCTTTGCATCGTTATGAGTTGTCAAATGGTGAGCGTCGTGTACGTGTGTCTAAAGAGGGTAAAGAATCTAAGACGCAATGGAATGTCGCAGAACGTTTTATGCATGCAACTTTAGTTTATGCATCGCCACTTTCAGGTCGTACGCATCAAATTCGTGTCCATGGTTTAAGTATAGGTCACCCATTAATCGGTGATGATAAATATGGTCATGAGACTGAATATAAAGGTCCTAAGCCGCGTCGTTTATGTTTGCATGCTATGCGTTTAGAGATTCCAGGTTATCCAACGATTGAAGCACCTTTGCCTGAAGATATGCAGAGTGTGGTGGCTCAATTACGCGCACAAAAAGCAGATAAGGTTACTACGTCTGTGAAGGATGATGAGTGATTCTTATAAAGAATCCTCTCCCTTAGTAGCACTGCTATATAAGTCTCTTTTCTTGTACGTTGTTTAAAACAGTGTTTTAAACTCGTTCAGGAGAGAGGATGTCATCTAAAATATTCCGTCACATACTTAAGTTATATATTTATTATTTTGATTGATTAAAAGGTTAGGCATTAATGTTTTCTCTCTCCTTAATAGGAGATGAGTAGCACTGCTATGCAAGAGAGGTGATAACGCTTCTTTCTTTGAATCAAATATAGGAAATTTTATGAAATCTGCGGTAAAACTTATTATTTTTGATTGGGATGGCACTTTATTTGATTCGGTTGGGCAAATTGTTGCAAGTTTAAAATATGCAGCTGAGCAGTTTCAGCAACCTTTAACGGATGATGATGCAAAAAGTATTATTGGTTTGGGTTTACCTGAAGTTGCACAAGTGTTATTTCCTCAAGTACCTGAACTCCATAAAGATATTTTGCAAAGTTATGCAGACCATTATGTGGCACATTCAAAAAGTGATGAGTGGTTTGATGGCGTGTCTGAAATGTTGCATGATTTAAAAGTGCAAGGTGTTGAACTTGCAGTTGCAACAGGGAAAAGCCGTCGTGGTTTAGATCGTGTACTTGGGCAAACGCAAAGTTTAGAAATTTTTAGTGCAACACGTGCGGCATCTGAAACAAAGTCCAAACCTGATCCACTGATGCTTGCAGAGATTTTGCGGGAAACGAATATTTCAGCTGAACATGCAATTATGGTGGGGGATACATCTTACGATTTAGAGATGGCGCGTAATATTGAAATGCCTCGTGTGGGTGTAACTTATGGTGTGCATACACCTGATGTCTTAAATCAATATTCTCCGTTATACCTTGCTCAAAATGTCTCAGAACTTCATCAATTTTTGTTAACACAAGTAAAAGCCTAAGGCTGATCTAAAGTTGAAATAGGTATGCTCAGTTTTAACTGGGCATTATTTTTGTCTAGTATTTTAGTCGTAGAATAAAATTAACTTAAAAAAAACGTATGTATAAAGCGTGGTAAAAAAGAATAACAATAGTAAAACGAGTTAAATAAATAGCTGTTTTTAAATGTATAAATTTAAATTTTATTATAGGTTTTGAATATTGCTAAAAATAAAATAAGTATTGGTAATCTATCCATAAAATCCCGATTCTAGAGCTATTCATAGATATATGCGTTTGTTAAGGCGGTTTTAACTGAGAGCTTTTAACAGTAATTTTTTTAATAAATTGCTGTTTGCCAACGGTTGAACCTCAAAATTTAACAACGTTATTCATCCTCAAAAATTTGCAGTTTAAGGAAACATTGATGTCGAATTCTGCTGTTGTTGAATCGGTTGCGCAAGCATTACGTGATGCTGAATTATCAAAAACTGCGATTGCTCCAATCCGCCCGCAACTTGGTGGTGAAGGTGCCGATGTAGATATCGCGTATGCAGTTCAAGAAGCAAATACTGTACGTGCGCTTAACGAAGGTCGTCGTTTAACTGGTCGTAAAATTGGCTTAACTTCAGTTGCTGTACAAAAGCAATTGGGTGTTGATTCTCCTGACTTTGGTATGTTGTTTGCAGACATGGCATATGGCGATGGCGAGGCAATTCCTGCTGGTTTATTGATTCAGCCAAAAGTAGAAGCAGAAATCGCATTAATTATTAATAAAGATTTGACTCAAGAAAAACATACTTACGCAGATATTATCAGCGCAACTGAGTATGCACTTCCTGCTGTTGAAGTTGTAGATAGCCGTATCGAAAACTGGAAAATCAGTTTAATTGATACCGTTGCCGATAATGCATCTTCAGCTGCTTATGTATTGGGTTCACGCCCTGTAAAGCTTGAAAACTTAGATCTTGCAAACTGCAAAATGACCATGAAACGTGGTGATGAAGTCGTTTCTCAAGGTGTCGGTAAAGCTTGTTTATCTAACCCTTTAAATGCAGCTGTTTGGTTGGCAGATGAAATGGTTCGTCGTGGTCGTCCATTGTTGGCGGGTGACATTATTTTGACAGGTGCGCTTGGTCCAATGGTTGTTGCACAACCAGGTGATGAGTTTGTGGTTGAGATTGAAGGTTTTGGTTCGGTTACTGCTGCATTCGCTGCTGAATAAGATTGTTAGATAAATCGGAATTTAAGAGAGTACATTCATGAAAAAAATTAAATGTGCAATGATCGGTCCGGGTAATATCGGTACAGATTTGCTTTATAAATTACAGCGTAGCGAATGGTTAGAGCCTGTGTGGATGGTAGGTATTGATCCTACTTCTGAAGGTTTGGCTCGTGCTGCGAAAATGGGTTTAAAAACCACTGCTGAAGGCGTTGATGGTCTTCTTCCTCATGTTCTTGCAGATGATATCAAAATTGCATTTGATGCAACTTCTGCATACGTACATGCTGAAAACAGCCGTAAGTTAAATGAACTTGGCGTGCTTATGATTGACTTAACACCTGCTGCAATTGGTCCGTTCTGCGTACCACCTGTAAACCTTGAAGCATTGCTTACTGCTGGTGAAGTTCCAAACGTAAACATGGTGACATGTGGCGGTCAAGCAACGATTCCTATGGTTGCTGCTGTATCTCGTGTTCAACCAGTTGAATACGGCGAAATCATTGCAACTGTATCGACTAAATCAGTTGGTCCAGGTACACGTAAAAACATTGATGAATTTACACGTACAACTGCGGGCGCAATTGAGAAAGTTGGCGGTGCGAAACAAGGTAAAGCGATCATCATTATCAACCCTGCTGAGCCACCATTAATGATGCGTGACACAGTACATTGTTTAGTTGAGGGTGAGCCTGACCAAGCGGCGATCACAGAATCTGTACATGCGATGATTAAAGAAGTTCAAAAATATGTACCAGGTTACAAACTTGTGAATGGACCAGTTTTTGATGGCAACCGTGTATCGATTTACTTAGAAGTTGAAGGTTTAGGTGATTTCTTGCCGAAATATGCAGGTAACCTAGATATCATGACAGCAGCAGCTGCACGTACTGCAGAAATGTTTGCAGAACACGTTTTCAATAAAGAAGCTTAAGGAGCAACCACATGTCTAAGATTATTGTTCATGATATGACTTTACGTGATGGTATGCATCCACAGCGCCATCAAACCACTGTTGAGCAAATGATTGCAATTTCAACAGCACTTGATGATGCAGGTGTACCTTTAATTGAAGTAACTCACGGTGACGGCCTTGGTGGTTCATCTGTAAACTACGGTTTTGCTGCTGCAACTGACGAAGAATATTTGACAGCTGTTGTGTCACGTATGAAAAATGCAAAAATTTCTGCATTACTTCTACCTGGGATCGGTACGGTCGATCATTTAAAAATGGCGCATGAAATTGGTGTTTCTACTATTCGTGTTGCAACACACTGTACAGAAGCAGATTGCTCAGAACAGCACATCACTGCTGCACGTAAGTTAGAAATGGATACAGTGGGCTTCTTAATGTTAGCTCATATGGCATCTCCTGAAAAATTGCTTGAAGAAGCGAAAAAGATGGTGTCTTACGGTGCAAACTGTATCTATGTAACAGATTCTGCAGGTTATATGTTGCCGCAAGATGTACTTGATCGTGTTGGTCATTTACGTCAGCACTTAGACTCAAGTATTGAGCTTGGTTTCCACGGTCACCACAACTTAGGTATGGGTGTTGCGAACACTGTAGCTGCTGTTGAAGCTGGTGCAATTCGTGTTGACTTAGCATCTGCGGGTCTTGGTGCAGGTGCGGGTAATACTCCGCTTGAATTATTCATTGCTGTTGCAAACCGTATGGGTATGGACACTGGCGTTGATTTGTTCAAAGTGCAAGATGTTGCGGAAGACTTAGTGATTCCAATGATGTTAAACCCAATTCGTGCTGACCGTGATGCTGCGACATTAGGTTATGCAGGTGTTTATTCATCATTCTTGTTATTTGCTAAACGTGCTGAAGCGAAATATGGCGTATCTGCACGTGAAATCTTAATGGAACTTGGTCGCCGTGGTACGGTTGGTGGTCAAGAAGACATGATCGAAGATTTGGCATTAACTATGTCTAAAGCAAAAGTAGCAAATGCTTAATTTATTTTAAGCACGGAAAAAGCACCCATAAGGGTGCTTTTTTATGGTTATTGTTTTACTTTTATAAAGTTATTAGCTATGAATCAATAGTAAATATTTATAAATAATATTTATATAAACAATGTCTTATTGTCTGATTAAAACTTAATATGAATAAGTGAAAAGTAGTTTTTTGTAGAAAATTTAAAATACGGTATAAAACAAACTGAATAACACCGTGTTCCATTACAAATACGAAAAAAATGGTGAATTTCAGTTAGATTTAAAACAAATTAAAAAAAATATAAATGAATTGAAAACTCAATTGTTAGTTTTTAAAAATTAAAATCTTACTACTGTGGTCTGATTTAATGTTCAACCATAGTTCAGCATGATGGCGCCATAGCGAAGTTTGATGATTATAGGAATTAGTCATGCGTCTCCAATCACTATGGATAGCAATGTGTGTAGCAACTGCTGCATTCGGTACAACGACAACAAATGCAAATTTTGTTGATGATAGTAATGTTCAATTAAAGCTTAGAAACTTTTATTTGGATCGTCAGTACGATCAGCCTGATCGAACAAAAGTACAAGATTTTGGTAGTTGGTCACAAGGTATTACTTTAGATGCCAAATCGGGTTATATGGATATTGGTCCTGTAAAAGTAGGTGTAGATTTACTTGCACAATATGCAGTGCGTTTAAGTCATGACCGACACGATAATGATTTCATCATGCCTTATAACTACAATACAAAAGAACAAGCGCGTGATTTTGGAAAAGTAGGTGTCACTTTAAAAGCTAAAATTAGTGAAACAGAATTACGTGTAGGCGAAATTTTACCTGCAACACCAGTTGTGTATTTTGACCCATCTCGTCAGTTACTTACGACTTATGAAGGTGTGTGGTTGGAATCTAAAGATCTTAAAAATACCAAACTGACTTTAGGTTATTTAGATGGTATTAATGCACGCTATGAAAATCAGGTACATGATTTCAAGCTTTGGCCAAATGAATTAGGTACTGAAAAGGGTCAGATTAAATCAGGCGACAGCGATGGTATGTATGTTGCTGGTATCGACTATCAACTTAATAAAGAATTATCACTCAGTTATTTTTATGGTGATGTGACGAATATCTATCGTCAAAATTATTTTGGTGTGGCTTATAACAAAAAATTAGACGACAAAAATAAGTTTGCTACGCATGTTCGTTATTTTGATAATCGTGAATCAGGCGATGCGTTGTATGGTGAAATCGACAACCAAGCTTTGTCTTTAAAAGGTGCTTGGACCTACGATGTTCATACGGTTGATGTTGGTTATCAACAAATGTTTGGAGATCATGGTAATAATGCAGCATTTTTCCCAACATTAGCGGGTTGGGTACCACAGCCTTATTTAGCGAACTGGTCTGTTGCAAGTTTTGTTCGTAAAGATGAAAAATCATGGAGTTTAGGTTATACCTACGACTTTAAGAATGTAGGACTTCAGGGTTTAACTGCGACTGTTCGTCATTATGATGGTTGGAATATTGATAATGGTGCAGGGAAAGTGCGTGGTAAAGAAGATGAAAACAATTTCATTTTAAATTACACCGTTTCTCAGGGTGCTTTAAAAGGTCTTAGTTTCCAATACATGTATATTGATGTGAACTATCACAATGTACCAAACTTTGTAGATCTACAAGAGCATCGAATCGCAACAACATATACATATAAGTTTTAATTTCGTGATTTTAGTATGAGAGCGACTCTTCGGAGGCGCTCTTTTTTATTTTAAAGTTATGTGGATGATATTTTTTTAAATCTGTTTAAAAAACAGGGTGTTGGATAATCGTTTTTTTATAGATTGTGATTGGAAATTTGTATGAGTTTGAATCTATCAAAACGGTAATATAAGGCAGTAAAAAAGTATTTTTAATAAATGAACTTTAACCTTCAAAGTCGCTAGGCTAGGGGTTAAAGCCCAGATAAGGAATTGGTATGAGTACTGTTCAAATCCCTGAATACACCACTGATGCATTCTTCGGTTTAGAAGATAAATGGATTGAAACTGCTGAAGGTGAATTAACGCATTATCATGAAATTGGTGAAGGTACTCCAATTCTATTTTTACATGGTTCTGGTACGGGTGTATCTGCGGCAGCAAACTGGTGGTTAAACCTTCCATCAATTGGTGAGCAAGCACGTTGTATCGCTATTGATACGATTGGCTATGGTCAAACAGTTGTTGCACCAAACACTGCTTATGGTATTCGTGCTTGGGTTGATCATGCTGTTCGTACTTTAGATGCACTTGGTATTGAAAAAACTTGGTTAGTAGGTAACTCATTGGGTGGTTGGTTAGCGTTCCAAATGGCGCTTGATTATCCTGAGCGTATTTTAGGTATTGTATCTATGGGTACAGGCGGTGCAGTACAAACTGCTGCGCTTAAAGCTCACGCAAACCCAGTATTGACTGTTGAAGGTGTTAAAAAGACACTTTCTATGTTTGTCGTAAACAAAGATTTGATTACAGATGAACTTGTAAAAGTTCGTTATGAATCAGCTGCAAATGACTATGCATCGAACCGTTTGATGGATGTTGTTGGCGCACGTGACCGTGACCGTTTCGAATTCCCGCTCGACTTCGAAAAAATGAAAGAGATTACTGTACCTGTACTTCTTATTCACGGTACACAAGATGTGGTGATTCCTGTTTCACGTACTTGGGATATTTTAAATATTGTTCCAAATGCTGATGCACACATTTTCAGTCAATGTGGTCACTGGTCTCAAGTTGAGAAATCAGATGAATTCAATACTGTTATTAAAAATTACTTAGCTGTTCATGGTGTTAAATAAGTATATTTTTGAATAAAGGGGGGATTTCTAATCTCCCTTTTTATTATTTGAATTAAAGTTGTAATTGGTTATTATTATCATTTAGATATTCTTTGAATATAATGAATCTGTTTTATATTTAAAGTATGTTGAAAAATATATTTTAAAATGAATGAATCTTATTAGACTTAAGTTGTAATTAATGACGATGTTTATTTTTTAAAAGTAGTTTAAAACTAAAATCTAACAAAGTTATTTAATATTTTTTATGTATTAATTTATTTTCTTTCTAATACAAAAGTCTAATCTTTTAAAAATGATCTATTAATTTTTTAAACAAAAAAAAGCACCAATATTTCTAAATAAAATAATGGTGCTTTCAAATACTGAAAAAAAGAACGCTTAATGATTATTTTCGATCAAAATCGAGGTAAAAAACTTTAGTAAGTAGATCCATAAACTTCTGTACCGCAATTGAAGTACTATTTTTACGGTAACTCACGTACAAATCAATTTGTGGTAATTCAACACTTAATGGTCGAATAACAGAGTTATTCATAGAAAGTGGGGTGATGTAGCCAGGTAAGATTGTACAACCTAAGCCCATGCCAATAGAGTTAATATTAAATAAAATATTATCTGCTGTTTGAACAATATTAAATTCAATATCATTGGCTTTAGCGAAGTCTAAAATAGCATGGTGAAGCGTATGAGATTCGTCAGCAGAAGGGATAATGAAGTCTATACCATTCAATGCTTTAACTGGAATTCTGTCGTATTTAGCTAAAGGATGATCTTTAGGTAAAATGAACATTAACGGTTCACGTAAAACGAATAAGCTTTCGATTTCTTCGCTATTGAAATTATGGCGAGTAAACGTAATATCTAGGTCGCCTTTCTTTAATAATTTCATTTGCTCGCTATTGTTTAAGCTGAGTAAATCAATTTTTAAATCAGGGCTTTGCACGCGTAGATTTGGTAAAACATAAGGGAATATTTTCATTTCCGCTACAGGTACAAAACCAATGCGAAGCATTTGTTGTTTTGCTTGTGACACTTGACGTGCCATAGCTACAGCTTTGTCTGCTTGTGCGAGTGTTAATCGAGCTTGTTCGAGGAAAACAGCGCCTTCTTCTGTAAGCTCAACTTTACGTTTAGTTCGGTTTAAGAGTCTGACTCCAACATCTTCTTCTAAGTCTTTAATTTGTTGGCTTAGGGATGGTTGTGCAGTGTAAAGCTTGAGTGCGGCTTTACTGAAGTTGAGTTCTTCTGCAACAGTAATGAAGTACCGAAGATGACGTAATTCCATATAACCATCCTAAAGATTAATCCAAAAAAAGTCTTATATATCTCATCGAGTATAATCTACAAATAACGATAGAGTGAAGTTATTCGATTATTTAGATACTAAATGATTATGAGCTAATAATTGTCTTTAAATATAAAGAAGGGTATTTAAATTTAGTTATAAAATATATTAATTAAAACAAAATAAATATTTCCACAAAATACTTTGAAAATCCATCATCGACGAAAAGTTTGAGTCTATGACTTTGTGCCATTGAACTGGTCACAGGAGATTTTCATGAGTGGAAAAATTGATGTGCGCGAAATCGACGCTTTAGTCGATGCACAAAATGGACGTATCACGCCATCTATTTATACTGATCCAGACATTTACGAGCTAGAGCTCGAACGTGTTTTTGGTCGTACTTGGTTATTCCTTTGCCATGAGAGCCAAATCCCTAAAGCTGGTGATTTCTTCAATACCTATATGGGTGAAGATCCAATTATTGTGGCACGTCAAAAAGATGGCTCAATCAAAGCATTTTTAAACCAATGCCGTCACCGTTCAATGCGTGTGAGCTTTGCAGATTGTGGTAATACACGTGCATTTACTTGTCCATATCATGGCTGGTCTTACGGTGTTGATGGTTCTTTAAAAGATATTCCTCTTGAAGATCGTGCTTATCCGCATGGTGCATGCAAAGAGAAATGGGGTCTTGTTGAAGTTAACCGTGTTAAATCTTACAAAGGTTTAATTTTCGCTTGTTGGGATGAAACAACGCCTGACTTAGAAGAATACATGGGTGATATCGCTTGGTACTTAGATGGTGTTGTTGACCGTCGTCCGGGTGGTACAGAAATTATTGGTGGTGTACACAAGTGGGAAATCGAGTGTAACTGGAAATTTGCAGCTGAACAGTTCGCATCTGACCAATACCACGCATTGTTCTCTCACGCATCTGCAATTCAAGTTCTTGGTGCAAAACCAGACGATGAATCTTCGAAGAAACTTGGTGCTGCACAAACAGCTCGCCCAGTTTGGGAAACTGCAAAAGACGCGATCCAATATGGTTCACGTGGTCATGGTTCAGGCTTCTTCTTCACTGAAAAACCAGATGCAAACGTATGGGTTGATGGTGAAGTTGCAAACTATTTCCGCGAAACGTTTGACGAAGTTAAAGAGCGTTTAGGTGAAACACGTGCGCTTCGTCTTGCAGGTCATAACACCATGTTCCCAACTTTGTCTTGGTTGAACGGTACTGCAACACTTCGCGTATGGCACCCACGTGGTCCAAACAAAACTGAAGTTTGGGCATTCTGTATTGCAGATGCTGAAGCATCTCAAGAAGTGAAAGAAGCATTTGAACGTTCTGCAACACGTGCATTTGGTCCTGCTGGTTTCTTAGAGCAAGATGACTCTGAAAACTGGATTGAGATCCAAAAAGTTTTACGTGGTTATAAAGCACGTAAAAACAAACTCATTATGGAAATGGGTAAAGGTAACGAGAAAATCCGTGAAGATGGTATTCCTGGTATTACCAACTATATTTTCTCTGAAACTGCAGCACGTGGTATGTACCGCCGTTGGGCAGACTTATTAATCCATGAAAAATGGGAAGACGTGGAAAAAGCAGCTGACGAATATGAGAAGGAGCTTATGAAATGAGTCAAATCAGCTTAGAACTTCATCATCAAATTAGTCAGTTTCTTTATCGTGAAGCAAAATTGCTAGACGATTGGAAATTCCGTGATTGGTTGGATACGTTAGCGGAAGATATTTCTTATACGCTACGTACTACACCAAATGCACAAACACGTGACCGTCGTCGTTCAGTTGAACCACCTACAACTTGGGTATTCAACGACTCGAAAGATCTTTTAGAGCGTCGTGTTGCTCGTCTTGAAACGGGTATGGCTTGGGCTGAAGAGCCTCCATCACGTACCACACACATGGTATCAAACGTAATTGTAGAACCTACTGAAGTTGAAGGCGAATACGATGTGTACGTAACTTATCTCTTATATCGTACGCAAAAAGAGAAAGACGTTGTCATTTATTGCGGTAAACGTCATGACAAGCTCCGTAAAGTTGAAGGTGGCTTAGGCTTCCAAATCTTCAACCGTAAGATCACGCTTGATCAAGTTACCTATAACTCCCATAACCTGAGTGTGTTCTTCTAATGAATAAGATTTTTGTTTGCCAAATTGATGAACTAGACGAAGGCGAAGCGCTAAAAGTAGATTGTGGCGTAAATGGTATCGAAGCGCTTGCTGTATTTAACAATGGCGGAGAATTCTTCGCGATGAATGATAAATGCAGTCACGGTAACGCTTCTATGTCGGAAGGCTATTTAGAAGATGACGGTACTGTAGAGTGCCCACTTCATTCAGCACGTTTTTGTTTAAAAACAGGTGAAGCATTATGTCTGCCTGCAACTGATCCAATCCAAACATTCCCTGTGATTGTTGAGGATGGTCAATTGTTCGTAGAGATGGCAGGAGAGTAAGCATGGGTTGGCTACAAGGCGAAGTTGCATTAATTACTGGTGGTGGTTCAGGTTTAGGCTGGGCTTTGGTTGAACGCTTTTTAGAAGAAGGTGCACAAGTTGCAGTTCTTCAGCGCTCAAAAGAAAAAGTCGCAGCTTTAAATGAACACTTCGGTGGAAAAGTTCTTGCGATCGAAGGTGATGTAGCCAACTATGCGGATAACGTTCGTGCAGTTCAAGCAACTGTAGAGCGTTTCGGTAAGCTCGATTGCTTCGTAGGTAATGCAGGTATTTGGGACCATTATGCAGATATCGTGAATACATCGGGTGAACAGCTTGAAAAAGCCTTTGATGAGATTATGGGCATTAATACTAAATCTCTCATCTTAGGTGCGAAAGCTGCACTTGATGCATTGATAGCTTCTGAAGGTTCTATCATATTTACTTTGTCTAATTCAGCATTGTATTCAGCAGGTGGAGGCCCTATTTATACGGCTTCTAAGCATGCTGGTGTTGGTGTGATGAAAGAATTAGCCTATGAACTTGCGCCTAAAGTACGAGTGAATGCCGTTGCCCCATCAGGTATGAATGTCAACATCAAAGGCGCTGCATCTTTAGGTCAAGAAAATCTTGGTTTACTTGATGCCCGTGATCCTGAAAAAATTGGACGCGGTATGCCACTTGGCTTCTTGCCAGAACCCGAAGATATGACAGGTTCATACGTTTTATTGGCATCTCGTCAAAATAACCGTCCACTTACAGGTGTTTTAATTAATGCTGAGTGTGGTTTGGGTATTCGTGGTTTACGTCAACCACGTGCTGGGTTCTTCGACGAAATTTAAGCCTTAAAATAATATGGACTCATTCGGTAGCCTTTTTGGCTACCTTCCGTTTAGGAGTCACACATGGCCGTTAAACTCATTTGTGCATCGCACAGTCCTCTTATGGAATTTGCTACTCCACAAGAACAACATAAAGAACAAGCAGTACGTCAAGCATTCGATAAGCTTGCTGCTGAAGTAGAAGCTTACGATCCAACTCTTATCGTTACGTTTGGTCCAGACCATTTTAATGGTTTCTTCTATGACCTTATGCCAAGTTTCTGTGTCGGTATTCGTGCTACAGCTGCAGGCGATTGGGACTATGGTAAAGACAATGACCATATTAATGTTCCTGAAGAAACGGCACTTAATTTAGTACGCCGTGTACTTGATGAAGGCGTAGATGTTGCTTATTCATATCGAATGCAAGCGGATCATGGTGTAACGCAACCATTACATTTCTTATGTGGTGGTCATTTAGATCGTTACCCAACTGTGCCTATTTTCATTAATGGTGCAGCAGCACCAATGCCAACCACAAAACGTACGATTGCGTTAGGTCGTGCTGTTGGTCAATTCATCAAGTCTTTAAACCTTGAAAATGAACGTGTACTTGTTCTAGGTACTGGTGGTCTGTCACATGATCCACCAACACCGCAAATGGGTTCTGTGCCTCCTGAAGTTGAAGAATTCCTCATTGCAGGTCGTAACCCAACTATCGAGGCACGTAATACACGTCAAGGTAAAATCATTGCTGTGGGTCAAAAATTGGCTGCAGGTGACAAATCAGTTGCTGTGCCATTAAACCCAGAGTGGGATCGTGCTTTACTTGAAACATTCAAGAAAGCTGATTTTGCAACTATGGAAGCAATGACAGAAGCGGAAATCCGTCGTGATGGCGGCCGTGGTGGTCAAGAGGTTCGTTCATGGATGGCTGCATTTGCTGCCTTGCATGAAGTGGGTGAGTACGAAATGACGACTCATTGTTACGAAGATATTAGTGAGTGGATTGCCGGCTTCGGTATCGTATCCGCAGAATTGAAATAATTTTAAGGTTGAAAGCATGAGCAACATCGAAACTGTTGTAATTGTAGGTGCTGGTCAAGCAGGTGCAAGTGCAATTCTAGAACTTCGTGCAAATAAATATGAAGGCAAAATCATTCTTGTAGGTGATGAAACGCATCTTCCTTATGAGCGTCCGCCTTTATCTAAAGATGTAATTTTGAAACCAGATGAAACCAAAATTGAAATTTTATCTGAAGAAAAACTTGCAGACTTAGGTGTCGAAGTTATTCGTGGTAACGGTGTTGTGAAACTCAATAGTGAAGCGAAAACGATTGAACTTGAAAAAGGTGATGTCGTTGCATTTGATAAGCTATTACTTGCAACTGGTGGTGCTGCACGTCGTTTACCAAATTTTGATGCTTTGGGTAAACACGTTTATACGCTTCGCAACCTTGAAGATTCACAAGCATTGGTTCCTGTATTACAGGCGGGTCAACGTATCGTTTTAATTGGCGGTGGGGTGATTGGATTAGAGCTTGCATCAAGCGCACGTTATAAAGATTGTGACGTGACTGTAATCGAAATGGGTCCAATGGTGATGGGTCGTTCATCGCCACGCATTTTGAGCGAATTCTTGCTTGAACAGCAAAAATTAGCAGGTGTAGATGTTCGTCTTTCAACATCAATTGCAGATTGTAAGCTTGATGGCGAAGAAATTGTTGTAACTTTGGCTGATGGTGAAGAACTACGTGCTGATGCTGTGGTTTATGGTATTGGTATTGTGCCAAATGCTCAGCTTGCAGTTGATGCAGGTCTAGACGTTGATTTCGCGATTAAAGTGAATGAAAACTGCCAAACTTCACATTCTGATATTTATGCAGCAGGTGATGTCGCAACTCAACTTCGTGCAGATGGTGAGTTCCGTCGAGTGGAAACTTGGGAAAATGCTAATCTTCAAGCTGGTATTTTTGCACGTCACGTGATGGATGTTGAGCATCCTACACCAAACCCTGCATGGTTTTGGACAGATCAACTGAATATCAACTACCAATTTGTAGGTGATATGGCGGCAAGCGAATGGCAAGTTCGTAGTGAAATTAATCCTGAACTTCGTGCAGAGTCATCATTTGTATTATTTGGTATAACGGATGGCGTGATTGTTGGTGGTATTACTGTAAATGCTGCGAAAGAAATGCGTCATTTGAAAAAATTGATTGCTAAAAATGCGCCATTTGAAGCCGATAAATATTTAGATTTAAGCCAAGATCTTCGTAAGCTTGTGAAGTAATCTTCGTTTGAAATAGGGCAGTCCTTGGGTAACCTAGGGCTGCTTTTTTATGCCTATTCGGTTGTGGATTTGAACAGTGAATAAGTTCAATTCTTAAAGAAATTTTATTGAGATATTTATGAATTCAAATACATCGCCATTAATTTTTACAGCAAGTATTTATGCATTGCTTGTTTTAATTTGGGCAACAACGCCTTTAGCAATTGTATGGAGCGTTGCGGAATATCACCCAATGTGGGTATTAATTATTCGTTATTTTGGTGCATGTGTCATTGCTATAGCACTCTTGCTAATCATGCGAAATCCATTGCCTTTTGATCAAATATCATTAAAAAGTTATGTGGCAGGAAGCTTAAATTTAATTGGTGCTCAGTTATTTATTTATATTGCAGCGAATTATTTAACATCGGGTTTAATGGCTCTAATTTTTGGTTTTTCGCCATTAATTGCGGGTTTAATTGGACATGTCATATTAAAAACACAAAAGCTTGTTACCTTGCAGTGGATGGGTATGGCAGTTGCTGTGGCAGGTCTGAGTTTTGTTTTTGCAGATTCGGCAGATGAGAAAGTTAATCCTATTGGTATTGTGCTTATGCTTATTAGTATGGTGTCTTATATCAGTTCGATTTTTTGGGTAAAACAAATTAATGCCCCACTAAAACCTATGTCTCAAGCAACAGGTTCCCTAATAGTTTCTGCTTTGGGTTCTATGTTCATTATTCCTTTTATTTGGCAAGAGTTTCCAAATACGATACCTAGCTCTCATGCCATGATAGGCTTTTTGTTCACGATGATCATGTCATCTATTGTTGCTATGCTTTGCTATTTTTGGCTAATTAAACGATTAAGCGCTTCAACAGTATCTTTAAGCAATGTGATGACGCCTGTAATTGCGTTAATTTTAGGTGCAACTTTGAATCATGAGAATATTAGTTCACATACATTTTTAGGCGTAACAGTCGTAATGTTTGGGATTGTTATGTACTTTTGGACAGAATGGAAACAACAGTATTTCAAATTTTAATTCATAATATGAAAGTTAACTTAAAGTACTAAAAATGAACAAAAACTCACAAGAAACAATGCTATTGAATTGAGTATGATGGATTGAAGCTTTCCTCCTTGATAAAGCGTTGTTGAGGTGCGTCTGGAGGGAGATCCAATATATAAATATTTTAGTTGCCAATAATTATGACAGAAAAAAATATTCATACACCTTTAACGACGGAAAGTAGTCTAAGCCATTTATGGGTACAACCTAAATTTGAGTATCTCCATTCAGAACATTTTGATGGTGAATGTTTTTTCAATGCAGCTAGTTCATTAGAAAAAGCATCAAAAGTAGATTTGTATAAATGGCTTATTACACGGAAATCTTATACATGGGATGTAGATATTCAAAAAGAATATGAAAATATAGATCATCATACTCAGAATATTCCTGAAGCAAGACCGCATGCGAATTTAAATGATTGGAATGTATGGTTTATCGGGCATGCAACAGCATTGATACAGATAGGACCATATAATTTTTTGACCGATCCTGTTTGGTCTGACTATGTGAGCCCGAAGCAGGGAATGGGACCACGTCGCGTTTGTCCTCCGGGCATTCATTTGGAAGACTTACCTCATATTGATGGTATTTTGCTTAGTCATAATCATTATGATCACATGGATATTGCAACTTTAAAATGGTTGCATGAAAAGTTTGGCATGATGATTTACACAGGATTAGGAAACTCTTTTTACTTACCAAATGAATTTCACATTACTGAGTTAGATTGGTGGGAATCTATTTATTTAGATGATTTAAAAATTACATATACACCAGCACAACACGGTTCAGGACGTGGATTTCGTGATCAAAATCGGGCTTTATGGGGCGGTTTTTCTGTGTCAAATGGAACGGATCATTGTTATTTCGCGGGTGATACTGGTTATGCAGGGCACTTTAAAGAAATTAAGCAAAAGTTAGGTGCTCCAAGAATTGCACTTTTACCAATTGGTGCTTATGAGCCTAGAGCAGTTTTGCGTTATGTACATATGAATCCTGAAGATGCCTTTCAAGCACACCAAGATTTACATGCAAAATGCTCTTTAGCAATTCATTACCGTACTTTTCAGCTAACTGATGAAAGTCGAGAACAACCCGAGGAAGACTTACACAAAGCCATGCGGCATTCTTCAATATTAGTAAATCCATTTTATTGTATTCGTGAAGGAAAAAAGTTGGTGGTTTAGGTATAAAAAATAATCTATTTATGCCGTTTTTTAAAGATAATGAATTGGTGCGAGAGTAAAGGTGTTCAAAGCATCTTAAAGATGAAAGCAATCAACTGAATTATTTTTTTAGATATTGTAAGTTATTATTTAAATTAATATTTTGTTTTTATATATTTTGAAATGATAAGAATTTTCGATTGTGTTTATTCGTAAAAACAACTTTAGGTTAGTGACTAAAACAGTTATGTTAATAGTGTAGTTAATCTATTTTTAATGGTTCATCAAAATAATCATTGTTTATTAATTTGGAGCTTAAAATGACACAAAATACGCAAGCGACAGGTTGTCCTTTTCATAAATTAGAAGGCGGTCAAACAAGTGTAGCCAGCACTAACAATGCAGATTGGTGGCCGAATGCACTTAATTTAGATATTCTTTCTCAACATGACACAAAAACAAATCCTTTAGATCCAGATTTTGATTATCAAGCAGCATTTAATTCTCTGAATTTAGAAGAAGTTAAGGCTGATCTTCGCGCATTAATTAATAGTAGCCAAGATTGGTGGCCATCAGACTATGGTAGCTATATTGGTATGTTCGTACGTACTGCTTGGCACTTGGCAGGTTCTTATCGTAAACAAGACGGTCGCGGTGGTGCAAATACAGGTAACCAGCGATTTGCGCCTTTAAATAGTTGGCCTGATAACGTAAATACAGACAAAGGTCGTCGTTTACTTTGGCCCATTAAGAAAAAATATGGTAACAAACTATCTTGGGGCGATTTAATCGTCCTTGCAGGTACAGTTGCTTATGATGTGGCAGGCTTAAAAACATTTGGTTTTGGTGGTGGTCGTGAAGATATTTGGGCACCTGAAAAAGACATTTATTGGGGTGAAGAGCGTGAATGGCTTGCACCTACAAAAGAACGTTATAGCAGTGATGCCGATCGTGCAAGCTTAGAAAATCCGCTTGCTGCTGTGCAAATGGGTCTTATCTATGTGAATCCTGAAGGTGTTGATGGTGTTCAAGATCCATTACGTACAGCACAAGATATGCGTGTAACCTTTGACCGTATGGGTATGGATGACGAAGAAACTGTAGCGCTTACAGTGGGTGGTCATACTGTTGGTAAAGCACATGGTAATGGTGATGCCTCTAAACTTGGTGCAGATGTTGAAGGTGCAGATGTTGAATTCCAAGGCTTAGGTTGGCACAATCCTGAAGGCACTGGTAATGGTGCAAATACTGTTGTTAGTGGTCTAGAAGGCGCTTGGACAACGCATCCTGATAAATGGGATAACGAATTTCTGTATTTACTATTCACTTATGAATGGGAAAAAACAGTAAGCCCAGCGGGTGCAAAACAATGGGAACCTGTGAACATCAAAGAGGAAGATAAACCTGTTGATGCACATAATCCGAATGTACGCCGTAATCCAATGATGACAGATGCCGATATGGCACTTAAATTTGACCCTGCATATCGCAAAATTGCTGAAGATTTCTACCATAATCCAGCGAAGTTGGACGATGCATTTGCTCGTGCATGGTTTAAATTAACTCACCGTGATATGGGTCCTAAGACTCGTTATTTAGGTGCAGATGTTCCTGCTGAAGATTTAATTTGGCAAGATCCAATTCCTACAGCAGATTACACCTTGTCAGATGCAGAAGTTGCAGATCTTAAAGCAAAATTATTAAACAGCGGTTTAACTTCAGCTGAACTGATTGCAACTGCATGGGATAGCGCACGTACTTTCCGTGGTTCAGATTACCGTGGTGGTGCAAATGGTGGTCGTATCCGTCTTGCTCCGCAAAAAGATTGGGAAGGTAATGAGCCGACTCGTTTGGCAAAAGTATTGGCTAAACTTGAAGAAATTCAATTAGGCCTTGCGAAGAAAGTGAGCATTGCAGACTTAATCGTACTGGGTGGTACAGCAGCAGTTGAGAAAGCGGCACAAGCTGCAGGCGTGAATGTTACAGTTCCATTCCTTGCTGGTCGTGGTGATGCAACTCAAGAACAAACAGATGCTTACTCATTCGAAGATTTTGAACCTAAAGCAGATGGTTTCCGTAACTTTGTGAAAAAAGAATATGCTGTTCAACCAGAAGAGCAACTTCTTGACCGTGCACAATTACTTGGTTTAACCGCTCCAGAAATGACTGTTTTAGTAGGTGGTTTACGTGTACTAGGTGCAAACTTCGGTGAGTCTAAACACGGTGTATTCACAGATCAAGTTGGCGTGTTAAGCAATGACTTTTTCGTAACATTGACTGATATGGCTTATAACTGGAAACCTACAGGAAAGAACTCATACAGCATTGTTGAGCGTGCAACAGGTACTGAAAAATACACTGCAACACGTGTTGACTTAGTATTTGGTTCTAACTCGATTCTTCGCGCCTATGCAGAAGTTTATGCGCAAGATGATAACAAAGAAAAATTTGTTAAAGACTTTATTGCTGCATGGACTAAAGTCATGAATGCAGACCGTTTTGATGTGAAATAAGTTTCACAGAAAGATCGTTATAAAAACCGCCCTAAGGGGCGGTTTTTTATTTTCTATAACTCACAGTTTTATATTCAACTTGAAATTTTCATAAAATGGCGCAATATATAGACAACATCATGAGGATGTTTTACTTAAAAGGTATTCAAATGGCAAAGAAAAAGCTACAGCCTGAAGTTGAACTGCGAAACTTTGTGGCAAAACACATGAATGATTTCAACAAAAGCCAAACTTTTGTAGATCGGAAAAAAGATGCAAAACGTGGTTATTCAAAACACAAAAAAGGGAGATACTCAAATGATTATCTCCCTTTTATTTTTTATAGTTTTACAATAATTTAAAATTAAGCGCTCACAATACGTGTAGAAGGTTTAACCATATCTTCCAAACCATGCGTTTTAAAATAATATTCCATCATACTTTTTACAATAAGCGGATTATCCATTTTCAAAGCACGTGCTAATAGCTCTTGAGCATCCGTCATTGGAATATGACAAATGGCTTTACGCACACGTAAAATATTACTTGAACTCATAGAAAGCGTATTAAAGCCCATTGCCATGAGTAATGTCGCAGATAAAGGATCACCAGCCATTTCACCGCATAAGCTCACGGGTTTTTCATATTTATGGCATTCTTTAACTAAGCGAGTTAAAGCGCGTAAAACAGCAGGGTGATAATTGGAGTAGACATTTGCAACACGTGGATTATTACGGTCAACAGCTAATAAATATTGTGTTAAATCGTTTGAGCCTACAGAGAAGAAATCTACAAGTTCTGCAAACTCTTCAATTTGTAAAAGTACACTTGGCACTTCAACCATAATACCAATTTTAGGTTTGTTAATTTTAACCTGTTCTTCTTCTTGAACAGCAATCCAGTCTCGGTTTAATAAATACAAAGCTTCTTCGACTTCACTTACACTGGTGATCATTGGAAGCAAAATATGTAAATTATTGAGCCCAATGCTTGCTTTAAGCATAGCGCGAATTTGCGAAGAAAAAATTTCAGGATGATCTAGTGTGAAGCGAATTCCACGCCATCCTAATGCTGAGTTTTCTTCTTCAATCGAAAAATAAGGCAAGTCTTTATCTGCACCAATATCTAAGGTACGCATAACGACAGGTTTATTCGCAAAGTGGCTCAATTGTTGACGATAGATTGCTCGTTGTTCTTCTTCCCCAGGGAAGCGGTCACGAAGCATGAATGGAATTTCAGAGCGATATAGACCAACACCTTTCGCACCACGCTGTACACCACGTACAACATCAATCATTAAGCCAGTATTTACAAATAGCTTAACTGCTACGCCATCAGGTGTAATAGCATCCTTGGTTTCATATTGTTTTAAATCTTTTGCTATTAACTCTTCTTCTTTTTGAATGTCTTTATAGCGAGTTCGTAAACGTCTTGGTGGATTGGTAAAGACACGTCCTTGATGAGCATCCACAATCATTTCAACATCATCAAGCGTGTTAATTGGTAATTCGGTTACACCCACAACGGTTGGAATACCTAGCGCACGTGCAACAATGACCATGTGTGAATTCATTGCGCCTTCAGTGGTCACAATGGCTGCAATTTTATCGACAGGAAGCTCAACCAATGCAGCTGTTGAAATTTCTTCGCCAATGAGAATGCTTTCATCGGTCAGTTCACGATGGCTCGAATCTGCTTCTTGCAAGCAAGCAAGAATACGTCGACCTAAATCTTTAAGGTCGGAAACGCGTTCACGTAAATAGTCATCTTCCATTTGAGCAAACAGCGCAATATGGTTTTCAATGACAATACGTACAGCGCCTTGTGCCCAATTACCATCTCGAATAATTTCTTTAATTTCAGCAGGCAGGGCATTTTCATCTAACATACGTAAGAATACGCTGAATAATGCACGTTCTTCTGCCATTAAGGCATCTTGCATTTTGTCATCAAGCGATTGAATTTCATTACGAACAGATTCTAATGCCTGATCGAGCAATTCAAGTTCTTCACTAATATCTTCAGCTTCACGGTCAGGAACCGCACCTAAGTCTGCAGGTGGATATAAAACCACAGCTCGACCGAGTGCAATACCACCAGAGCCTGAAACACCTTGGAATGTCTTATAAGCAGGTAAATTACTTGGTTTGCGGAAAATATCAATGGTGCTAACCGCATGTGTATGCGCAATTACACCTGAAAGTTGTGCACATAAGGTAACAAGGAATGATTCAGCTGCTTCACTAAAGTCTTGAGTTTCTCTATTTTGAACAACCAATACCCCCATTACTTTACGGCGATACATGACAGGTACGCCAAGGAATGAGTTGTAAATTTCTTCGCCTGTTTCGGGAAGATAAAGGAAGCGCTCGTGTTTTGGAGCATTGTCTAGATTGACAATTTCTTCACGTTGTCCAACTAAGCCAATAAGACCTTCACTTGTTTGCAATGAAACATGACCAACAGCTTCAGGGTTTAAACCCTTAGAAGCCATAAGTAAGTAGCGTTGATTACGTTCATCGAGTAAATAAATAGAGCAGACATCAACATGCATGGCTTCAGCCACTTGGTTGACCATAATGTCTAAAGATTCATGCAAGCTGGTTGACGCATTGATCTCTTGAACTATACGTCTTAATGTATCCAGTTGCATATTCGACATTGAGCCTGCTCCATTCAGAATTCTAGTTTCAGTCTATTTATAACAATACTTGGCTGAAAAATCTGCATAAATATGCGATTTTTTTAAGGTTTTTGTAAGGGGAGCTGTGTGCACAACTCCACCATGGCCTTACGATAAACATCGCGCTTAAAATTAACAACCTGACCCAATGGATACCAATAGCTTACCCATTGCCATTGATCAAATTCGGGTGGATCCGATAAATTTAACTGAATATTCTGTGCCGAAGCAGTGAGTTTCAGTAAAAACCACTTTTGTTTTTGACCAATACATACAGGGTCAGAGTCTGTACGAATAAATCGATTTGGCAAACGATAACGCAACCAATCTGAAGTTTGCGCTAAAATTTCGACATGTTCGGGCAGTAAGCCAACTTCTTCTCTCAGCTCACGATAAAGTGCCTGTTCGGGAGACTCTCCAAGTTGGATTCCTCCTTGTGGAAATTGCCAAGCATTGTGTCCAATGCGTTTTGCCCATAAAACCTGTCCAAACTCATTTGCCAAAATGATCCCGACATTGGGTCGGAAACCTTCGGAGTCGATCATTTGGCTACCTAAATAATGTTTAATTTATACCTTTGCCATTGGGGATTGTTATTTCTTTCATCCAACTCAAAAAAAGCAAAGTTTAAAAATGTTAAAATTGCTATGATCTTAACGAATTTCTATCGACTAGCGGAGATAGATTTACAATTTTTTTCTTAAATTTCAGTTTTTACGAGTATTTTCATGAAATTGGCGCTATTTGATCTAGATCACACCTTACTTAATACAGATTCAGACCATTCTTGGGGTGAGTTTTTGGTCAATGAGGGCTTGGTTGACCCTATTCGTCATCGTGAAATGAATAATAAATTCTATGAAGATTATAAAGCAGGGCAACTCGATCCTATTGCGTATAATGAATTTGTATTTGAGTTTTTAATTCAGCACGACAATGAATATTTAACTGAATTACATCAGTTGTTTATGCAAAAAGTAATTCGTCCACAAATGCGTCCTGAAGGTTATAAAGCGATTCAGCGTCATAAAGATGCAGGTCACCAACTTGTAGGTATTACCGCAACTTCAGATTTTATTACAGCACCTATTTTTCGTGAATTTGGTATTACTGAAATTATTGCGACAAATGCCGAAGTAGTAAGTGGAAAATACACAGGAAAAGTAACCAATATTCCATGCTATCAAAAAGGTAAATTAGCCCGTTTAGATCAATGGTTAGAAGGGCGTGAGGTTGGTGAGTCTTGGGCTTATTCAGACTCTATTAATGACCGTTTTTTACTTGAATATGCAGATCATTCGATTGCAGTTAATCCAGATGATCGTTTAGAGGCGCTTGCCATTGAGCAGGGGTGGGATATTCAAGATTGGTCAATCTAAGCGTGTTAGATTGAATAAGAGCAGTACAAATGTACTGCTCTTTTTTTTGTGTAGAAAATTTGGCACAAAAATATGATTTAATTTTTAAATGAAAATGTTATGTTTATTTTAAGAATGAAAATAATTTGAGAGGAAAAAGACCATGACCGTGCAACCAAGAATGACAAATTTGTTTGAACAACTTGGCTTAGACTCAAGCGAAGAAGCAATCGCATTATTTATTGTGACACATCAACTAAATGCTCAAACAAAAATTACTGAAGCTGATTATTGGAGTGAAAGTCAGCGTCAGTTTTTAGCAGAAAAAATCAAATCGGATGGTTCATGGGCATTAGTTGTTGATCAATTAAATGAATCTTTACATGAAGACTCGCTTATCAAATCTCAATAACTTTTTATTTGGATTAAAAAATTAAGAAATATCTAAGTAACGTTGGTTTTTTATACTTGACTGAATAAAAAGGAAAAAATATGTCATTTGAAGAGGATAGTCATTTGCCACCGTCATTACCATTATCGAATAATGAGTTGAATGATGATGATAAAAAAGCACGATTTGTTGGGGAAAAATATGCTGGATATTACAAAGAAAAATTTGACCAAATAACACCTAAAAAGCAAATGGCAGGTTTTCATATAGCTGCATTTTTTTTAGGACCTATTTGGCTCTTTTATCGAAAAATGTATGTATATGGAGCCATATACATCGCTTTTGTTTTTGCATCAGGTATGGTGATTAGCATTTTTGAAATGCCAGAATCTATTGATCGTGCTATTTCAATTGGCTTATCTATTACAATGGGATTGGGTGGCAATGGTCTTTATAAATACTTTGTAGAAAGACGAATTAAGACCATTACGGAAAATCATCCAGCTGATTTTAATGAAGTCTTAGCTGAAAAAGGTGGAACAAACTCAATTGCAGCATGGAGTTTACTCATTCTTATAGTGATTTTAATTTACATCAGTATGTAACTTTTAAGTAGATTTTAAAAAGCCACCTTATCGGTGGCTTTTATTATTTCATCATTTCAATGAGTTCTTTTACTGCTTTTGATTGAGTTCGACCAGGGTGCCAAACCATACCAAGTTGACGATTCATCTCAAGTTTAATATTGAGCTGTTTTAAATCATTATTGACGAGTGTTTTTGGTAAAACAGACCAGCCTAAACCAATAGAAGCCAACATACGAATTGATTCAAGTGGGTTATTACTCATGGTAATTTTAGGTTTTAGCCCTTGTTTTTCAAACTCAGCTAAAGTGATTTGGCTTGTATAAGTTTGAGCTGCAGGTAATAAACTTGGGTATTGAATTAAATCTTCGAGTTGTAAGTTTTGTTTATTTGCTAATGGATGAAATGGTGCAGCAACAAAAACTAAAGGATCATTCCAAATAGTGACATAGTTAAGACGGTCATCACCTTCAGGTGGCAGTGTTAAGAAAGCCAATTCTAAATCACCTGCTAATACTTGTTCATGTGCTTGTTCTGAATCAACAAAATGCACATCTAGTTTTACATTTGGAAATTGTTGAACATATTCTTTTAAATGATGAGGGAGGTGGTGTAAGCCTAAATGATGGCTTGTTCCAATTTTAAGTTTACCTTGTACCTGATCTTGTTCATGACTGAGCGTATGGTGAATATCACCTAATTCATTCAGCCAATTTTTTACTTTAGGTAATAGTGAATGTGCTGCATGAGTGGCTTGAACACCACGACCAGCAGATTCAAATAGTTTCACGCCAAAATAGTCTTCTAAGCTATGAATACGCTTTGTTACAGCGGGTTGAGTAATAAATAAATGGTCGGCAGCTAGGGAGATAGAGCCAGTTTCCATAACCTTAACAAAGGCTTCAAATGCTGCAAGATTCATAAGAAATTCAAGTTATTAAATTATCCTTAAATTATAAAATAAATTTATATTAAAAGCGAATTGGAAATTATTTTAAAGGGAATAAAAAAAGATCACAGAAATTGTGATCTTTTTTTATTGGAGTATTAACGAAAATTTAAATTAGGTTGTAACGTTTTTCTGTGACTTTTTATCCCAAATTTTTTCGTGGAAAAAGAATGCAACAGCTTGTACGGTAGGTTCTAGTAAACTTAAAGTAAGCGCCATCCAAATACTACCAGTTACGAAATAGCCAACTAACATTGCTACTGTAATGTGCATGAAATAGTAGCTTAAAGTTTTCTTTAGCGTTCGCTGATTACGGTCTACAAATTTTTGAATATGAACCATGATAATACTCCAATAGGTGTTCATTAATTTATATAAATAATAATCATTCTTATTTGTGTTGTAAATAAGGTTATTTTAATTAAGATGATTGAAGAATTAGATTTCTCTTAAAAAGACTTAAATAAATTGTTACAACCTTAGTTTTAATAAAATTGAAATGAACCTGATTACTGTGAAAAGCATAATCACATGAATTTTATATGTATTATTTTTCTATTTTTCTTGCGATTAGTCATTTTTTGAGTAAATGGTATAAAGTTACATTTATTTTCTTAAAAAAAGCCACAATACACGTTAGTATTTGAGCCCAAGGATTTTGAAATAGTATTATATTTCATTGGTTTAAATATAAATTTGTTTAAATTTAGGGGCTTAGAGGACGTTATGGTTGGGGATGTAAGTTATATTAATCAACAGGATATGGATGCTCCTGCTGTACAATACAACTTAGGCGCTGATAGTGCTTATACGAATAGAAATACAGATTACGAAGCATATTTAAAAAAATCTCAAGCTGCTAAAAAAGCTGCAGAAAAACCACGTAATTTTACTCAACTTGATATTAGTAAATTTGGTCAGTTATTGGCTAATATTACGCGAACGACCAGCACACAAAAATGTGCAAGAAGTATTCGCGTAGCCTTACAAGATTCAGGAGCTAAAATTGAAAAACATCCTATAGCAGCATCAGATTGGGGAAACACGCTGCAAAAATTAGGTTTTACAAAAATTATGCCTCAGTTTGATCGTCCTCAAAAAGGCGATATTTATATTATCAAAGCAACATCACAACACTCATATGGTCATATTGCGGGCTATTCAGGTTCAGACTGGGTTTCTGATTTTAAACAGCGTACTTATGATGTCTATAAAGATAAAAAAGTAACGTATGAGTACTATCGATTACCTAAGTAATTTTTATTTGAAACGTTTCGCACGATTTGCATGAATAGAAACAATAAACAAGCCTAGGCAAATAAAACCTAGGCTTTGTATTATCAGCCAAATTTTATCTATTTTGGGGGGTGATATAATTAGAAAATTAATTAAAAGAATAGGTAAGACAAAGAAAAGAATTTGAAAGCCATGAGCATATTTATTGCTTGGACTGAGCTTGTTTTTTGCCTGATAAATGATATGAAATAAAATACCTACAACTAAACAGAGCCCAATCTCTAAAGGCTTGAGTGGGGCAATGGTAGAACAAAAATAAATGATGATACATGTGATAATACATACCATCAGTTTAATTTCACGCGTACATTTTTCGGAATACCAAAACTTAAGCATTAAGAAGATTCTTTCTGATTCAACAGAGAAAGGGGGGAGAAAATACAAATAGCTAGAACCATAAAGCAGATCCCTTGAGCACCTGGAATGAGAATATCTCCATTTTTAATATTCACAAATACTAATCCTAGAACGAGTGCAATTGGAATCCATGTAAGAATGCGATAAAGCAAGCCTGTTGGTTTTTTGCTTGCAAAATGGATTTTACAATAACGACAAATTAGAAAAATAATACCTGTACCTAAGAACATCATAATGGAATCTAAACTCAAAGGCTGTATGCGATAAAGAACAATTGTTGCGACAGCAATGGTAATGAATAACGCTAATTTTTTGAGTACAGAAATTTGAGGATTAAACCAAAATTCGAGCATGTTGATTGGAGAGTTTTATTGGATTGAGATCACTTTATCATAAACGGGAATAAAAAAAGCGAGGCAATTGCCTCGCATATTTTATGAATTTTTTAATGGACCCCAGTCGTATATTTTTTTCTGGTAAGCATACCAAAGCATCCATAATCCAATAAGAATCATAGGTACAGTCAGGAACTGTCCTTTGCTCATCCAACCAATAAATAGTTGACCATTATCAGGTTCTCGGAAGAACTCAACTACAAAACGTGCTAGTCCATATCCAATTAAAAATACAGCAGAAACGGCATAACGTGGACGAGGTTTAAAGCTAAACCACCACAACACAATAAATAGCAATAAACCTTCACAGAATGCTTGATATAACTGAGATGGATGACGAATAATTTGTAGAGGGTCTGTCGGGAAAATCATGCCTAAAGCGAAGTTTGGATCTGTTACTGCACGACCATATAGTTCGCCACCAATAAAGTTACCAAAGCGACCAAACATTAAACCAGTTGGTACGCAAGGTGCAATAAAGTCTAGGGTTTGGAACCATGTCATGCTGTATTTTTTACACCAAAATAGCATGGCAATCATAACGCCGAGGAAGCCACCATGGAAACTCATTCCACCCGTCCATACTTGGAACAACCAAAGCGGGTTTGCTAGGAATTGGTCAAATCCGTAGAAAAAGACATAACCAACACGACCACCAATAACAACACCTAGTGCTCCATAAAATATGAGATCTGACACCATATCTGGTGTCCATCCACGTTGTTTTGAGCGGTATGTAGCAAGCCCCCAGGCAAATAAAAATGCCAATAAATACATCAGTCCATACCAATGAACTTGTAGCGGTCCCAATGCTACTGCAATGGGATCGATATTTGGATAGGTCAGCATTGCTGCTCCTTGTCATTATGCTTTGCTTAGATTTTAGCTGAATAATATGAAAAATGTTGTACATTCAATGTGTAAAGAATTTGAGTATGAAAAATGTGTATTGTTGCTCTTGCTTGGCATGTTCTTGAAAATACGCCTATGTGTTTAATTTCGAATAGAGATGAGTTTTATAACCGTTCATCTGAAAAATTATTTGTATGGGAAAATAGCCCCATTATTGCAGGGCAAGATTTACAGTCGGGTGGAACATGGATGGGAGTTACAGCATCGGGTAGATGGGCTGTACTTACAAATTATCGAGATGCAAGAGATAAAAATACGTATCCGACTTCGCGTGGGCATATTATTCAAAGTTTTTTAGAATCAGATTTGACACCTATTCGATTTTCACAACAACTTGAGAAAAATCAATGTGATTATGCTGGTTTTAATTTAATAGTGGGTAATGTCGAACAAGCCGTTTATATGAGTAACCGTGGTGAAGCACCTCAAGTTTTACCAAAGGGAGTATATGTCCTTTCTAATGGTTTGATGACGGAGCATTGGGAAAAAACACGGCACTTAAGAAAACGATTTACTCAGGAGCTTTTACCCTTATTACAACAATCTGAAACTTTAGTAACCGATTTAAATTTTGCTGTTTGGGATATTCTTGAAGATGAACGTAAGATTGGTGAGAATTTATTGCCCGACACAGGTATTCCAATCGAATTAGAGAAATTATTATCTTCAACTTTTATTCAGAGTCCAAATTATGGAACGAGATGTTCAAATTTTTTAAGATTGAACAGTAATGTTTGGTATTGGCAAGAAAAACAACAAGATAACGTACAGAGAAATGTTGTTCATTTCACTATTCCAATGAACAAATAAAGATGGAAAATTTATCTTTATTTACAGTGTTTCTGGGTAAAAGTGATAGCATGATGTTATTCAAATATGAGGAATAACATGTGGCTTTGTTGCTACCACTTTTTGGTTTTGTGTGTGGTTTAGGACTCGCTTCTTTTTCTATTTCTCAACAACTTAAAACAATATTCGCAAGTGTTTTATCACGTGCATTTATTCCCTATGTAATTATTTATAATATGGTTTTTTATCAGGCGGGAAGTTTAAGCCTGATGTTGTTTAGTTTTTGTACTGCAATTTTTATATTCTATTTCTTTCGCTATTTGTTGAAAGATCAACTTCGAGCATTATGTGTCAGTTATTTAAATTTAGCATGGTTAGGTTTCCCATTTGCCTTAGCTTTATTTGGTCCGTCAATTAGTGCAGCAATGGTTGCTATGTATATTGGTGGTCTATATTTGGCAATATTTGGGCTGTTTTAGCTTTTGATTCCAATACTCAGGACTATAGAAAATTAATTAAAAAAGTTGCGTTATCTCCTCCAGTTATTGCGTTATTTATAGCTGCCATTTGTCGTATTATTGGTATTCAGGATTTAGAAAATCATCAAATATTAGATGGATTATATTGGATTGCAAAAGTAGGAATGACTTTTACAGGCATGTGTGTATTGGGCGTTTGGCTGAGACATACACGTGTGGGTATAGCCGATTTACTACGTAGTACAAAATTGTATGCAATGCGAATAGTGATTGGCTTGGTTGTATGTGGGCTGAGTTATTACTTCTTGCCAATTCCAAATATGGAAACGGTAATAGGGGTGATGTTCCTGATTTTCTTATTGCCGCCAGCCGTGAATATTGTCGCTTTGGAAACTTATTATTTAGGAACTGGTGAATCGACACGTTATATTGCTGCAGGAACAATTATGAGCTGTGTGCTGGTTTCTTGTTATGGCTTAATTTTACATTTCATTTAAAAAATTATGAAATAAAAAGCCTCCATTTGGGAGGCTTTAAACTATCTAAGAATCTAAAAATTACAGAGCAATGCTTTGCTTAAATAATTTCATTGCTTGACCACGATGGCTAATTTTATTCTTTTCTTCTTTGCTCATTTCAGCACTCGAAATATCTAATTCAGGCAACCAAAATAAAGGGTCATAGCCAAAGCCATTTTCACCGCGTGCGTGTTCTAAAACTTCGCCTTTCCAAATACCTTGGAAAATTTGTGGTAATGGATCATCTGCATGTTGAACAAGTGCTAATACGCATACAAACATTCCTTCGATGATTTCACCATTTTTACGGAATGGTTTGAGGTCTGCTAAAAGTTTTTCATTGTTCGCAGCATCATTACCATGATCACCTGCATAACGAGCAGAATAAATACCAGGTGCGCCTCCCAATATTGGAATGCAAATACCTGAATCATCTGCAATAGCAGGTTTTCCTGAAATTTTAGATGCATGACGGGCTTTTATAATGGCATTTTCAATGAAGCTTAAACCATCTTCGATTGCATCTTCAATATTCAATTGACCTTGAGGAACAACTGTTACAGGAAGTTGAAGTTCAGCAAATAATTTTTCAAATTCAGCGATTTTTCCTTTGTTATTACTCGCAAGTACGAGTGTTCCTTGAGATAGCCAATCTTGAGAAGACATATAATTTCGCTCTTAAATTGAAAATGAAAAGGGGATTTTAACAAATTTGAAAGGAGTTCATGGTAATAAAAAAGCACCTTACGGTGCTTTTTACATGCAGTATATGCTTATTGCGCTTGAATCCATTGATCCGCACGATCACGTGCTTGACGGATTTGATCTTGAGTTAAGTTTGCTGCTAAAGCAGTTTTCTTACCTTCAGAAAGCGTAATTACTTTGTTGTCGAGCATGCCATCACGAGTAGACAACTCATACCACTGGTATGCACCTACGTAATTTTTCTTTTGCTCTTCCATCATTGCAAGGTTGAAACTTGCACGATTGTCACCATGGCTTGCCGCTTTTTCAAAGTATTTACGCGCTAAAGATTCATCTTTACGTACGCCAATACCATCTGCAAGCATGCGACCTACATTCAGTTGAGCAGGCGATAGACCTTGGTCTGCAGCTGCTTTGTACCAAGCGAATGCTTGAGCATCATTTTGTTTTACATCTTTACCTTGCTGATATTTGGTTGCAAGGTAAAATTGTGCCCCAGGTTGTCCTGATTTTGCAGCTTTAATTAAATTATTCATATCCATAACTGAATATTGAGCTGCTTGACTTGAAATAGTTGGCTTTGGAGCAACATAATCTGCATGGGCTTGTATGCTATAAAGTCCAACAAGAAGCGTCGTGCTTAATAATAGTTTTTTCATAGAGCGCTCACTCGATAAATAGCGACTTCACCAAACAAATTAGGAAAACGCTTGCTTAACAAGCTATCTTCTTGGTTTTCATTGACCGAAAGTCGATTAATAATCCGTATATTGTTTTCTGCACAAAGTGCTTCAAAGTCACGGAAAGTACATAAATGAATATTGGGTGTGTTATACCACATATAGGGTAAAGCATCTGAAACAGGCATCATTCCTTTCAGCGCAAGGAAAGAGCGGGTCTTCCAATGTGCAAAATTAGGGAATGTGATAATGGCTTGTTTCCCCACGCGCACCATATCTCGTAATAATACGTCTGGTGCATCTACAGCTTGCAAAGCTTGTGCCATAACAACATAGTCAAAAGACTGGTCGGCAAAACGACTTAAACCTAAATTTAAGTCCTGCTGAACAATATTTAACCCTCTACTGACAGCAATTGCAATCTTTTCTTGATCAATTTCTAGTCCGTATGCACGGATATTGTGCTTTTTACTCATATGAGCAAGAAGTTCACCATCGCCACAACCTAAATCGAGTACGCTAGAATCGGGCTTAATCCATTTTTCTGCAAGTTGATGATCAATACGCATTACACAGCCTCCTTGGTCGATTGGAGGTGTTCTTCACCACCTAAGAATGCACGTAAAGATTTTACATACAATGGAATAGGAAATAAGAAAGAGTCATGACCTTGTTCTGCATCAATATCTAAATAACTAACAGGTTTAAAATTGCTAATTAATGCATCTACAATTTCTTGTGAACGAGCAGGGGTAAAACGCCAATCTGTGGTAAATGAAACCACTAAGAATTTACATTTAGTATTTGCCATTGCTTTTTTGAGTGAAAGTTCATATTCACGTGCAGGGTCAAAATAATCCAAAGCTTTGGTCATAATTAAATAAGTGTTGGCATCAAAATTACGACTAAATTGTTCACCTTGATAGCGTAAATAGCTTTCAACTTGGAATTCGACATCGAAACCATACATGAATTTGCCAGACTTTAAGTCACGACCAAATTTTTGTTTCATTGCCTCTTCAGACAGATACGTAATATGACCAACCATACGTGCCAAAATCAGTCCGCGTTTTGGATAACTATCGTTTTCTAAATAGCGACCATTGTGAAAATCTGGGTCAGACAAAATAGATTGGCGTGCAACTTCGTTAAAGGCAATATTCTGTGCAGATAGCTTTGGTGCGCTTGCAATAATAACGCATTTTTGTAAACGGTCAGGATAATCCACAGACCATTGTAAAGCTTGCATACCGCCTAAAGAGCCACCAATGACAGCATACCAAACATCAATACCTAAACGATCTGATAATAGTGCTTGAGTTTTTACCCAATCACGAACGGTGACTAGTGGAAAGTCTGGACCATAAGGACGATTTTCATTTTCAGGATTTGGTGATGTTGGGCCTGTAGAGCCACTACATCCGCCAATATTGTTTAAGGCAACAACAAAGAATTTTGATGTATCAATTGCTTTACCTGGACCAATGCAAGAATCCCACCAACCTGGTTTTTTGTCATCTTCATGATGATAGCCAGCAGCATGATGATGACCAGAAAGCGCATGACAAATAAGAATAGCATTGGACTTATCGGCATTAAGTTCGCCGTAAGTTTCAACCATTAGTTCAAAACGTGGAAGAATTCGATCGCATTCGAGCGCTAAAGGCTCTTCGAAAATGAACTTTTGCGGGGTAACTAAACCCACTGAGTCGGCTGGAAAAGACACAGGAATAATTCGCCTTAAATCTTTGGGATCAATAAAGAAAAGGATACCACTTGGGGTATCCTTTTTAAAACAGTTTTATCGCTTAAACTGCAGCAGCAATCACTTGATCTGTGCTAAGAACACCTTGATCAATTAATCGATTGGTACATGCAATAATTGCATCAATTGATGAGGTAACAATGTTGTCATGTACGCCCGCACCAAATGCAGATTTACCGCTGCCTTTTACTTGAAGTTCAATTAATGCCAATGCTTTTGCATGTGCACCTGAACTAATGCTGCGTTCTTCATAACTTAATACGTCAATTGGAAGTTGTAATGCATCTAAAATTGCAGAAATTGGACCATTACCTTCACCACGTAAGTGCTGTACTTGACCATTAACTTCAATGTCTAGTTCAATCACTTGGTTGCCATTTTCATCTGACAATTTGTAGTTTTTAGTTGAATAGTGAGTATCTTTAGCTGCAACATAAGTGTCTTTGAACAATGTCCAAATTGCTTGTGCTGAAATTTCAGTACCATCTTCATCTGTTTTTTGCTGAACAATTTGTGAGAATTCAATTTGAATACGACGAGGTAATACCACGTTGTAATTTGATTCTAACAAGTAAGCAATACCACCTTTACCTGATTGAGAGTTCACACGAATCACAGCATCGTAATCGCGCCCTAAATCTTTAGGATCGATTGGTAAGTAAGGCATGTCCCAAATTTCTTCGTTCTTTTGGAATTCAAAACCTTTCTTAATGGCATCTTGGTGAGAACCTGAGAATGCTGTAAACACCAAGTCGCCGGCATACGGATGGCGAGGATGTACAGGTAAGCCTGTGCATTCTTCAACGGTTGCAATAATTTCATTAATGTTTGAAAAATCTAATTCTGGTGCAACACCTTGGGTATACATATTCAAAGCAATTGCTGCTACGTCTACGTTACCTGTACGTTCACCATTACCAAAGACACAGCCTTCGACACGGTCTGCACCTGCCATAATTGCAAGTTCAGAAGCAGCAATACCACAGCCACGGTCGTTGTGACAATGAACAGAAATAATAACACCATCACGACGTGCTAAGTTACGATGCATCCATTCGATTTGGTCTGCATAAACGTGTGGTCCTGAAACTTCAACAGTTGCAGGCAAGTTCAAAATTACTTTGTTGGTTGGGGATGCTTCCCAAATTTCAGTCACAGCATCACAAACATTTTTAGCAACTTCTAATTCTGTTGCTGTAAAACATTCAGGGCTATATTGGAAAATAAATTCAGTTTCAGGTTGTTTCGCTGCATATTCTTTTACTTTTGTTGCGGCATTGATTGCTAAACTTTTTGCACCAGCAACATCTACATTCAACACCTTAGTACGGAATGTTGGAGAGTTTGAGTTGTATATATGCACAATTGCACGTTTTGCACCTTGTAAAGATTCAAAAGTACGTTGGATTAAGTGATCACGTGCTTGTACTAAAACTTCGATATAAACATCATCTGGAATATGACCTTCTTCAATTAATTTACGTGTGAAGTCAAAATCAATTTGAGATGCCGAAGGAAAGCCAATTTCAATGTGCTTAAAACCAATTTTCACAAGCATTTGGAACATTTTGAATTTTTGTTCAATGTTCATTGGCTCAAAGATCGCTTGGTTACCGTCACGCAGGTCGGTACTCATCCAGATAGGCGCTTTATTGATTTCATTATTCGGCCATTGACGGTCTGGTAAGTCAACACGTTGATACATACGACGGTATTTTTTGCTTGGATCTGCCAACATCATGTGAAAACTCCTTTATAGCACCTTAATAATTGTCGTGGATAACGCGAGGTACTATGAATATAGATTGTGTCTATTTTAACAATTTACAAGTGTGATAATGATGGAGTTAGGCGAAAGTCGTAAAAAATATTTTTGTATTTTTAGCGCTTAGCTTTACCATGTATCTTGTAAATCTATAACTTAATTTTAATAGATTGATTCCGAGAAAAAATTCCGTATTTTGCATTAAATGAAAAATATATGACAAAAATTTTCATAATTTAATTAATATTGAAAAATATATTCACTATTAATATCTGATACGGTAGCTGTTCCCATAAGTGCCATAGTAATTTCAAATTCTTCTTTTAGAATTTTAAGGACATGAGCAACACCTAAAGCTCCAGCACTTGCCAATCCATAAATTTGTGGACGACCAATACATACAGCAGAAGCACCTAATGCAATCGCTTTAAAAATATCAGAACCTCGTCGAATACCACCATCATAAAGAAGTGGGAAATTACTAGGTACGACTTTTTTAATCATTTGCAAGGCTAAAAGTGGTGAAATACACGTATCTAAAACACGTCCACCGTGGTTGGAAATAATTAAACCTTTAACGCCATATTGAATAGCCAATAAAGCATCTTGTGGATGTGTTACTCCTTTTAAAAGGATGGGCAACTCAGTATTTTTGACAATGTAGGCAATATCTTCCCATGTGGGTGCTATACGCATAAGCCCATTAAAAACAGGGTGTTCACCTTTGTTTAACTCAGGTAGAGGAATATGTGTAGGTGTATGTGGATGTTGCATGTCATCAGGTAAATGGAAAAAAGCTTTACGTTCTCGATCTCTAATACCTGTATGTGGAGAATCTACTGTAATCACAATGGCTTTATAGTGATGGGCTTCTGCCATTTTGACCAAAGCTAAAGATTTTTCACGATCACCTTGCCAATACAATTGGAACCATTTGTATGGATTTTCTTGTTTAAGGCTACGCATATCTGTATTAGTAAAGGTGCTTAATATGATGTTGCTGCCCATCACTTCAGCGGCTAAAGCAGATGCGGCTTCTGCCTCAGGATGAAACTGTTGCTGATGTCCAATAGGTGCTAAAAAAATAGGGTGAGGGTAGTGCTGACCTAAAATTTCACATTCTGTGTTGCCATGTGTAAGATCTTTTAATACACGTGGTAAAAGCTGAATATCTTTAAATAGTGTCAGATTTTCTTGAGCACTATGTTCTTCCATTGAGCCACCTTGTAAGTAGCTCCATACCATTTCTGAAAGGTGTTTCTCTGCTTCAATTTCATAATCATGAATGGTTTGAAGATACGCTGGAATTTGAGTTAGCGGTTCTAAAATAGTTTTATTTTTCATGAGGAATCCTTGGAGCAGGGACGGTTATAGTGAATTAAATTTCAGCCCATTTACGCATGAGGTTATGGTACAAACTCGTGAGTTTAACCACTTCCTCATGGGCATCGCCCAATTGCATTCTTAAGTTTTGAATGGTTTGATCTAAATTAAATAACATGTGTCGATCGGCATCATCACGAATCATACTTTGTAGCCAAAAGAAAGAACCTACACGACATCCTGATGTGACAGGTGTAACTTCATGAACACTAGTAGATGGATACAAAATTAAATCTCCCGCAGGCAGTTTAACTTCGTGATAGCCATAAGTATCTTCAACAACAAGCTCGCCACCTTCATATTCTTCAGGTTCACTCAAGAAAATAGTGCAAGACAAATCTGTACGTATTTTTTGCTGTGTGCCTTTAATCCAACGAATTGAATTATCAACATGAAAGCCAAAAGTTTCACCATTTTCATAGCGATTGAAATAAGGTGGCAAAATATTGAGTGGTAAGGCTGCTGATACAAAAAGAGGGTGCTTTGAGAGCACATCTAAAATGATATCGCCCAAATGATGTGTTAAAGGATGATCTTCTGGTAATTGTTGATTTTGTTTTACATTTGCAGAAAGTGATCCTGTCGAAACTTTACCATCAACCCAATTGACTTTATCCATTTCTGAGCGGAAATATTGAACTTGTTCTTTTGTTAAGACATTGGGAATATGATGAATCACGGCAATACCTTCTGAAAATATAATGGAATTATTTATAGCAGTTCTATATAAAAATAGCCCCTATTGTTAGAGGCTATTTTAGCTTAAATCCCATAGGTTTAATATGGGATTTAATGTTTAAAACTTAGTATTTAAAGTTTAAAGATAATACTGCATTACGACCATCTGCCTCTGTTGCATAGTGTGAACCGTATGCTTTAGTGAAGTAACGTTTGTCTGTTAAGTTATTTACATTTACTTGTAAATTAACATTTTTAGTTACGTCATAACGAGCCATTAAGTCATAACGAACATATCCAGGTACAAATTTTTGAGTAGTTGCAGTATTTGCTCCATAAACTTTGTCCATTGCATATGCACCACCACCAATCATAAGTTGTGGTAATACTTGGTATGTTGTCCAAAGTGTTGCTGAATTTTTCGGTACATTTGGTAACTGTCTACCTTCATCTTGACTAGAACCATAAGCTGCTTTGGTTAACTTACTATCTAGATATGTATAGCCAGCTGACATTGCCCATTTAGGAGTAATATTACCATTTACGCCAATTTCTAAACCATCAACTTTACTCTCACCAGCATTAGCATAGTTACTTGCATCAACAAGTACACGAGTATTTTTCTTTTCTGTACGGAAAATAGCTGCTGTTAAATTAAGACGATCTTGTAATAAGTCCCATTTTGTACCTAATTCATATGTTTTTGTTCGTTCGGGTTTTAAATTGTTGATTTGTATGGCTTGTGCTGCTGTAGTCCCTTTACCAACAGAACCAAGACTTTCAGAACCATCACCAGCATCAACGCCAACAGGGTTAGATGAAGTGGCATAGCTGATATAAATTGCACCATTTTCAGTTGGTTTGAATGTTAAACCAGCTTGATAATTAAAGAAATCATCTTTTGTGCTATACGTTGTTCCTGCTGCAATTGATCCTGATGTTTTGTTGTAATAAGCAGATGTATCAAATTTATCCCAACGAACCCCTAAATCTAATAACCATTGTGGGTTAATTTCAATATTATCTAAGAAATAGATAGATGTATTTTTAGTTGTAGTTGTGGTGACACCACGATTTGCTGTAATTGAACCTAACCATGGATCATTTGGATTTGGATTATACGCATCAGTACACCAATAGTCTGATGCAGAACCAATAAGTCCGCTACATGCATCAGGGTTATTTAAGTTTGGTGTTCCGTTAGGAAGGGTAGATGTTGTAACACCTAAGCTTGTAAGATTATAGCTTCCTTTATCAGATTTTTGATGGCTATATTCAACACCTGTATTAAATGAGTGCTTAAATGCTCCAGTGTTAAATTTACCAGCCAAAGACAGTTGATCTGTAAATGTACTCGTATCAGTAATACGTGTATTTGCACGTCTTGCAACGCTACCATTTGCAATGTTTAGTTTTGAATCATCTGGCTGTGTCCAAATATAATCATTTTTTGCTTTTGAATATTGAGCAATATTTTTAATTGTTAAATTATCGGTAAGGTCGTGCTCGAGTTTTATTGTACCAATTTGATTTTCTTGTTTTTGGAAATCACGATCTTTCCAACCATAGTAAACACCTTGTTTTACATCTAGTGGTGTGCCTTCAGCTTTAGAGCCATTCCAATAAGGTACACCTGAATCTGGAGTGTCATTAGATTTTAAGTAGTAATAACTTAATGTAGCACGTGTATCTGTATCTAAACCAAAAGTAATACTTGGTGCAATACCAGCACGTTTGTATTCAGCACCATTACTTTGACCAGGTTTGTTATTTTCATGACCTAATACAGCAACACGAGCCGCAATACCATTACCAAAATCTTTGTTGCCGTCTAATGTAATACGACGGTAATCATCTGTACCTTGTTCAACAGAACCTTGTAAGAAACTTCCTTTTTTTGCTTCTTTGGTAATCATGTTGATGCTACCACCAACAGAACCAGCACCACCTAAAGATGAGCCAGAACCTTTTACTACTTCAACTTGTTCTACCGCAAACATGTCACGGTTTTGTGAAGTTGAATTACGAATACCATCGACATAGATAGAGCTTTCTGAGTTATAACCACGAATAAATGGACGGTCACCATTTGGGTTACCACCTTCACCAGCACCTAGTGTAATACCAGGAACTGTACGAAGAGCATCACTTAGTGTTGTAACTTGTGTGTCTTGAATTAATTGTTGTGAAATTACAGATACTGATTTTGGTGTATCTAGTAGGGGAGCAACAAATTTAGTATTTGCAGACTTATCTACTTTTAAGCTTTGTTTTTGTTCTAAAGATGCTTCTGAATGAATTATTTCTAGTTGAGTTGCTTGATCTTGGGCAATTGCGTGTCCAGCCATAATACTTAGAGACGAAGCAATCGCAGAAGATACGATTTTTTTACGCGTTTTGATGAAAGCCATTTCAAACCCAAAGGATGTGATGATTATTGAGTGCAAATAGTAATGATTCCTATTTATAAAGTCTTTTAATTTGAATTGGTAATAGCGATTCTCAAATGGAGATAATATGGAAGTTTGAATGAAATAATGTAACAAATTGTATTTAAACTTATGTTTTTTAAGAAAATAGGAATTTTCATTTTAAGTTTAATTAATTATTGAGAATATGAATGTAGAAGCTTTAATAAAAAAACCTGCCGAAGCAGGTTTTTTAGGATTTGAGGTAGATAACTTAGAAGTCGTATGAAACAGATAGCCAGTAGTTACGACCAGCTAAATATGTACCCGAAGTACTAGATCCTACATCTAAATATTTATAGCCAGTTGTAGTTTGAGAGGCATTATTACTTATGTAGTTATAAGATTGAGCACCATCAGTAAAATCTTTATCTAATAAATTGTTAACAGCGACATTCAGACGCAATTGATCAGATATTATATAGCTTGCACCTAGATTAAAGTGGCTATAGCCTGAGAGTTTATCTCCAAATAATCTATATTCTTCTTGATCACTAGAGCCTTGTCCAACAGCAACACCATCTATATTTGGAGTATTTAAGAAGCGTTGACGTTCTGATTTATATTCGTACTGTAGCCATAAATCAACAACTGGTGATAAATGCCAGGTAGATGTTAAATTGAAGGCATTTCTAGGTTGGTTATTATAATAAGTACCTTCATTTTCTCCATCGGTAATCTTACTTTTTGTATACGTGTAAGCGGCTTTAATATCCCACTCTGGTAATACTGAATAGTTTACACTAGCTTCAGCACCATAAACTTTAGCCTCATTTGCATTTATACTACTTGAGCATGTTGTAGCTGTTACGCACTCAGTTGACATTGGTAAATTTGTGGAAACAATAGCATCTTTAATTTGATTGTAGAAACCTGTAACGTTGACGTTTAACTTGTCATTTGGCTCTAAATTGAACCCAAGTTCATAGTTAGTTGATGTTTCAGGTTTTAAATTTGGATTACCAAAAGTCAAAGAGCGACCTTGACGTCCCATACCAATTAAATTATTGGATAAAGATTTTGCAGAGGGAGCTTTATAGCCAGTACTAACCCCACCTTTTATTGTTAGGATATCGTTGGTATTCCAAACTAAATAGGCCCGTGGGCTAAAATGAGAACCGAATCCTGAGTGATCTTCTACTCGCCCGCCATAGGTTAAGGTTAAATTATCTAATAGTGACCATTCATCTTCAGCGTATATAGAAAATGAGTTTTGATCAAATTCATCTATACCATTTTTGTGTTTGGCAATATTATCTTTTATCGTTTGTTTTTTGTACTCTATGCCAGCTGTTAATTTGTGAGCATTAATTTGAGAAATGACATGGCTGTTGAGAATCAAGTCTGTGTTTTTAAGCTTGCGGTCACTTCCGATAATAGAATTATTTGCTTGTTGATTTGTTGGAAATGCTTCGGTTGGTATAGTTCTTCCCTTTGTTTCCGTTTCAGAATGGCTGATATATGTTTTCCAATTACCAAAGTTGTATTCTCCATCGTGACCAAGTGAAAATTGACTTCGATTAAAAATTAATTCGTCTTTGTATCCAGATGCAGATGGAATATATACAGGAGACCCTTGAGTGCCGATATTGGATTCAGTTGTCCAATCTAGCGTTCCTAGTCTGTTATCTTCATTTTTAAAATTTTGACTTGAGTGGAAAGAATCAAACCAAAAAGAGTTTTGATTATCAACTTTAAATGTTAGTTTTCCACCAACATCATAATTGTGTGCTGTAGTTGGGCGTGGGTCACGACCAGTAGAGCCTTCAATTCGTTCTGATCGTCCGCGATCATAATAACTACCGCGCAGTTGTAAGCCTAATTTATTGTTAATTAAGGGGCCATTAAGTAAAAAGCTAGTTTTCCACGAATCTGCTTCTGCTCCACTTTCCATAGCATTGCCACTAACAGTGATATTTCCATTCCATTCATCAGATATTTTCTTAGTGATGATATTAATGATACCTCCCATAGCATCTGAGCCATAAAGAGTTGACATAGGGCCACGGATGACTTCAATTCGCTCAATAGCGGACAGAGGGGGCATAAAACTGGTAGAAGTTTCTCCAAAACCATTTGGTGTTACATCTGTTGATGTTGTTTGACGACGACCATCGATGAGAATTAATGTATCATCTGCCGCCATACCGCGGATGCTAACATTTAAGCCACCTGTTTTTCCTACACCATTACGAACATCTACCCCAGGAATATCTACTAATAAATCTGCAATGCTAGTGGCATTTTTACGTTCAATATCTTCTCTTGTGACTACACTGATTGAAGCAGGTGCATCTTTAATTTGTTGTTCAAAACCAGATGCAGAAACTACGATTGTAGATAGTTGATGATTTTGTGTTTCTGTAGATGTTTCTGCAAAAACTGAAGTTGTCATTGCCCCAAGCAATGCGATAGATAAAGGATGTAGGTTGAACTTACTCATAAAAGAATTCCAAAAATGGACGAGAAAAAAGACTTGAATAATAATTGTTCGCAATATTAACGATAAACATTATCATTTGCAATGAAATATATACAAACGTATCTTGATTTCTTTCATAAGAAATATGAGCTAGTGCTTTGTACAAAGACTTTAACTAAAGGTGCTATAATCCTTTTTTTTGTATATCTTTAAATGTTGTCATATAATGTGGCACTTTTTAAAAAACTGTTATTTCCAATTATATCGAGGAAGCCATGCAAGTAACTTCTGAAGCGGTTTCGGGCGTTGCCCGTCGTTTAAACGTATCTGTACCGACGAGCCGTATTAATGAGCAATTTGAAGCTCGTTTGAAACGCACTGCCAAAACTGTAAAGATTAACGGCTTCCGTGCGGGTAAAGTACCTGTGAACGTTGTTCGCCGTGAATACGGTGCTGGTATTTATCAAGAAGTTGTTAACGACATTATTCGTGACACAGTTTTTGAAGCAATCCAACAAGAGAAAATTAACGCTGTTGGTATGCCAAATATTGATAAAACTGAAATGAAAGATGATGCTTTAGTTTATCAAGCAACTGTAGAAGTTTATCCTGAAGTTGATGTTAAATTTGACGGTTTAGAAGTTGAACGTAAAGCAACTGAAGTAAATGATAAAGATGTAGATCAAATGATCGAAAATCTTCAAAAGCAACGCGCTTCTTGGACTGAAACAAAAGGCATGGCTAAAAAAGACATGCAAGTAACTTTTGATTTCGAAGGTTCTGTTGATGGCGAGAAGTTTGAAGGTGGTTCTTCTGAAGACTTCAAACTAGTATTAGGTTCTGGTCGTATGATCCCTGGCTTCGAAGACGGTATCGTTGGTATGAAGAAAGGCGAAGAGAAAGTTATTGATGTAACTTTCCCTGAAGACTACCAAGCTGAAAACCTTGCTGGTAAAGCTGCTCAATTCAAAATTACAGTTAAGCTTGTTGAAAAACAAAAGCTTCCAGAAATTGATGCTGAATTCTTAAAAGTATTTGGTTTAACTGAAGAAGAAGGCGTTGAAAAACTTAAAGCTGACGTTCGTAAAAACATGGAACGTGAAGTTAAAAACGGTCTTCGCAACCAAGTTAAAGGTGCAACTTTTGATGCGCTTGTAGCTGCTAACGAAGTAGAAATTCCAGAGTCTATGTTGTCTCAAGAAATTGACCGTCAACGTCAACAAATGATTCAACAATTCACTCAACAGTTTGGTGCTCAAGGCGCTAAAGCATTTGACAGCAGCATGCTTCCAGATGACTTGTTTAAAGAACAAGCTGAAAAATCAGTTAAACTTGGCGTATTAGTAAGCCGCGTTTTAGCTGAAGCTAAAATTGAAGTAGATGCTGCTCGCGTTGAAGCTTACATTGCTGATATGGCTTCTTCTTACGAAGATCCAAACGAAGTAATTGAATTCTTCAAAAACGATGCGCAACAACGTCAACAAATTGAAGCTGTTGTATTAGAAGATCAAGTTGTAGATCATATTTTAGCATCTGCTAAAGTAACTGATACAAAAGTAAGCTATGAAGACTTATTGAAAGAGCAACAAGCTCGTCAACAAGGCTAATTTCTAGCTGAAAGAAAAAAGGCGCTTTAGGCGCCTTTTTTTATGAAAATGAATAATCGAAATCATTTTTATTTAATATGTCTGATGTAAAAAATCTACTATTTAAGCTCGAATATTTTGCAATTTTGATAAATATCCCTCATATTGTCGCTATGGGTTAACTCACAAAAAATTTAGGAATAAATAAACGTATGTATGTTCCAACAATTGAAAACGCTTTAGTTCCAATGGTGGTAGAGCAGTCATCTCGTGGCGAGCGTTCTTTTGATATTTATTCACGTCTTTTACGTGAACGCGTCATCTTTTTAACAGGTGAAGTTGAAGACAATATGGCGAACTTAATTGTTGCACAAATGTTGTTTTTAGAAGCTGAAAACCCAGATAAAGATATCCATTTATATATCAACTCACCAGGTGGTTCTGTAACTGCAGGTATGGCAATTTACGATACTATGCAATTTATTAAACCTGATGTTGTGACTTATTGTATGGGTCAAGCGGCATCAATGGGTGCATTCCTATTAAATGCTGGTGCAAAAGGTAAGCGTTATTGCCTTGAAAATGCACGTGTAATGATTCATCAACCACTAGGTGGTTTCCGTGGTCAAGCATCTGATATTGAAATTCACGCACGTGAAATTTTATTTATTAAAGAACGTTTAAACCGTTTAATGGCTGAACACAGCGGTCAAGATTATGAACGTCTTGCTAAAGATACAGATCGTGACAACTTCATGACTGCACAGCAAGCAAAAGAATACGGTTTAGTGGACGAAGTTTTATCTAAACGTCCATCAATTTAAAAAAGATTAGTTATTGGAGTAAATATGTCCGAACATCCTCAAGGACAAAAGCATTGTTCATTTTGCGGTAAAACGCAGTCTGAAGTCGGGAAACTGATTGCAGGTGAGGACGCATATATCTGTAATGAATGTGTGGACGTATGCCTAGATTTAGTTCAAACCAGTCAGCAAGTAGAATCAAGTGATTGGGCGACTAAGCCTTTACCAAAACCGCATGAAATTCGTGCTGCGTTAGATCAATATGTGATTGGTCAAGATGTTGCGAAGAAGACTTTATCTGTTGCTGTATATAACCATTATAAGCGTTTAAAAGTGCAAAATAGCGGTCAAAAAGCAGAAGATGGTGTTGAAATTTCGAAAAGTAACATCATGCTTGTTGGGCCTACAGGTTCAGGTAAAACATTACTTGCACAAACACTTGCTCGTTTGCTTGATGTGCCTTTTGCAATGGCAGATGCAACTACGTTAACTGAAGCTGGTTATGTAGGTGAAGATGTTGAAAATATTGTTCAAAAGCTTCTTCAGAAAGCTGATTACGATGTAGAAAAAGCACAGAAGGGCATTATCTATATCGATGAAATTGACAAAATTACACGCAAATCTGAAAACCCATCAATTACACGTGATGTGTCTGGTGAAGGTGTTCAACAAGCTTTACTTAAAATGATTGAAGGTACAGTTGCTGCAATTCCACCTCAAGGTGGTCGTAAGCATCCTCAACAAGAATTGATTCAAGTTGATACTTCAAACATCTTGTTTATTTGCGGTGGTGCATTTTCAGGTCTTGAGAAAATTGTGCAACAGCGTCAAGAAAAGGGTGGCATTGGTTTTACAGCAGAAGTGCGTAAAAAAGATGAAACTAAAAAGCTGTCTGATTTGTTCCGTCAAGTTGAAGCAACAGACCTTGTGAAGTTTGGTTTAATTCCAGAATTTATTGGTCGTTTACCTGTTATTGCAACACTCGATGAGCTTGATGAAGATGCTTTATTGCAAATTTTGACTGAGCCAAAAAATGCTTTAACGCGTCAATATAAATACTTATTCGACATGGAAAATGTAGATTTAGTATTTGAAGAGTCTGCTTTACGTGCGGTGGCGAAAAAGGCTCTTGAGCGTAATACAGGTGCGCGCGGTTTACGTTCAATTTTAGAAAACTCTTTGCTTGAAACGATGTATGACTTACCAAGTCGTGAAGATGTTGGCACTGTTGTGGTGAATGAAGCGGTTATTAATGACAATGCTCAGCCAGAGCTTAAAGCTGAGCGTCAACCTAAGCAAAATGAAGTTAAAGAAGATGTAAAAGCTGACCTTAAGTTAGTCAATAAATCTGCTTAATTTAAATTTTTGTATTAAAAAACGCGCCTTCAGGCGCGTTTTTTTTGCTCTTATTTATTGCTGTGCTAAGGGTTCAATAATTTTAATAATTTCTTTTTCATAATCTGAGTTTTTCATAGTTTGTGTTGCAAGATCTTCAATTGCTATTTGAATTTCCATCATGGCTTGAGTACTTTTTTCGTTAATTGATTTACCTTCAGGTGTTGATAAAAACTTGTTATAAGCCTGAATTTCTTCTTCTGTATAAATGTTTTTAATAATTTTTTTTACAGTTGCTATTGCTTGAGGGCTCGTAATAGTTTTTTTTGTCATATCAAACATTTTTTGACTGAGCTTAAGTGAAATGGTTATTTCATTTGCATCTAATTCATTATTTGGAGAAATACTTTGAATAATTTGTTCAGCTTGACTGTCAAAGTAGGGTTGTAGTTCATTAATATTTTTATTCAACGTGCTATTTAACTCACTCAGTTGAATAAATTTATTAATGGTTGAATCTGTTGCTGTAGTGGCATAAATGTTTATTGAGCCCAAAAAGCATAAGCTGAATAAAGTTGATTTTAAAATTGTTGAATATGTCATTTATCATTGCTCATCTTTCATTCTTATTAGTTGAATAGTAGCGTTTTGGGTAAGTAAAGCGAATGTCATTTTATGTCTTTAATCAAAAAAAATGCTACCGATCCGAAGAAAGGTAGCATTAGTATTACGGAGCTAAAACTTATTTAGCAGCATCCGTTACTGGAATTTTCCCAATTTTTGCTTGCCAAATTTTTGGTGCAGTTGCGTGAACAGATGTACCGTTTACGTCTACAGCAACAGATACAGGCATGTCTTTCACAACAAACTTGTAGATTGCTTCCATACCAAGGTCAGCAAATGCAACAACTTCTGCTTCACGGATTGCTTTAGACACTAAGTATGCAGCACCGCCAACAGCCATTAAATAAGTTGTTTGAGTATCTTTAATTGCTTCAATTGCAGAAGGACCACGCTCAGCTTTACCAATCATGCCGTAAAGACCAGTCGCTTCTAAAACTTGGCGAGTAAATTTATCCATACGTGTTGCAGTTGTTGGGCCAGCAGGACCAACTACTTCATCACCAACAGGATCTACAGGACCAACGTAGTAGATAAACTTACCTTTAAGATCTACAGGAAGTTCTTCACCATTATTCAACATATCAACCATACGTTTGTGCGCAGCGTCACGACCTGTATAGATGGTACCGTTAAGAAGTAATGTATCGCCTGGTTGCCAAGCATTCATTTCTTCTTGAGTAATGTTGTCTAAATCAACACGTTTAGAAGTAGATGAATCCCAAGTTACTTCAGGATAATCTTCAAGTTTAGGTGCAATAATATTTGCAACACCAGAACCATCTAATGTGAAGTGTGCATGACGAGTTGCAGCACAGTTAGGAATCATACCTACTGGTTTGCCCGCAGCGTGACATGGGTAATCTTTAATTTTAATATCTAGAACAGTTGTTAAACCACCAAGACCTTGAGCACCAATACCTAAAGCATTTACTTTCTCGAAGATTTCGATACGAAGTTCTTCAAGTTTGCTTTGCGGTCCACGACGAAGTAATTCGTCCATGTTGATTTCTTCCATCAATGCTTCTTTTGCAAGCATCATGGCTTTTTCAGCAGTACCACCAATACCAATACCCAACATGCCTGGTGGACACCAGCCTGCACCCATCGTTGGAACAGTTTTAAGTACCCAATCTACAATTGAGTCAGATGGGTTAAGCATTGCAAGTTTAGATTTGTTTTCTGAACCGCCACCTTTTGCTGCAACAGTGATATCTACTTTGTTACCAGGAACAAGTTTGTGGTAGATCACAGCAGGGGTGTTGTCTTTCGTATTCTTACGACCAAATGCAGGGTCAGCAAGTACAGATGCACGAAGTACGTTAGAGTTTTCTAAGTAACCTTGGCGTACACCTTCGTTAATCGCGTCGTCTAAGCTCATCGTTAAATCGAATTTAACGTCCATGCCCACTTCAACGAATACGTTTACAATACCAGTATCTTGGCAGATTGGACGATGTCCTTCTGCACACATACGAGAGTTAATTAAGATTTGTGCGATCGCATCTTTTGCAGCTTTGTTTTCTTCACGGTCATACGCACGGCTCATCGCTTGGATGAAGTCTTGTGGGTGATAGTATGAAATGAACTGAAGCGCATCTTTAACCGATGTGATCAAGTCATCTTGCTTGATAATAGTAGTCATACAAAAATCTCTTGAGCGGGCTGTTAGCTAGCGGGCTAAATTATAAGATAAAAAGCAGGTTTTGTGGGTGTTTTGATCAAGCTTTGGGCGAAAGTTTAATGTGTTGTCATAATTGTGATTTTCGCTGTCATATTTGATGGTTTTTTGATGCATTGATTGTCATATTTCATGCAATATTTGTCATATATGACAGAGTTTAATGTGAGTTTTAGTGGTAAGTTGTTGAATTACATTGTTATAATAGTTTATTTCAATGTTTCATATTTGTCATATAACTGTCATAAAACTTTAAGATAATGTTCATATCAAAGTTAGAGTATGAAATTATGATTACAGCAGTTGTTTCAGTCGTTGGTTTTTCTATGTTTATCGCAGCAACGTGGTTCTACGGTCAGCAAGAAGATCAAGCTTAAGCTTTATCTTCTTTTTTTTTTGCTTAAAATTTTATAAAAATAATATTCTTCTCAAATCTCAAATCTCAAATCTCAAATCTCAAATCTCAAATCTCAAATCTCAAATCTCAAATCTCAAATCTCAAATCTCAAATCTCAAATCTCAAATCTCAAATCTCAAATCTCAAATGAATAAATTGTTTATTTTTTAATCGCAAAAGAATGCAGTATTTATTTTTAAATTTCATGCAATTAAGTAGTAAAAACTATGATTAATTATTAATCTTCTGAACAAAGTAGGAGGGTATATTTATTTATTTATCTATTTTAGATATAATTGAAATGGACAAACGCGTTAGTTTTTGATGAGTTTTTGTAAGTACTTGGTTGTTTAATATAAAAATAACATTAATAGTATTAACTCAAGTTCCATCAAATCATCATAAGCTTTCATTGCTTTATTTCTTTTAATTTCTTCTTCTATTTGTTCTTTTTTACTTTTATAGATAATGTCTTTTGCTGTATTAAAGGGCAGAAAATCTTAGAGTTGGAACAATTCCAAAACTGTATGGAAAATACTTATGGAATTCAGTTTTAATGCGTTCTATACGCTCATAGCGGCGACGATTGTACTTTTATTAGGTCGTTTCTTGGTCAATAAAATTGATTTTTTGAAACGTTATAATATTCCTGAGCCTGTTGCTGGTGGTTTAGTTGCAGCAATTCTTTCTTTGGTTGTACACAATATTTGGGGCTTCAGTCTTACTACAAGTAGTGAACTTCAAACGAGTTTCATGCTTATTTTCTTTGCATCTATTGGTTTAAGTGCCAACTTTGCCAAGTTAAGAGAAGGCGGTCTTGGTCTTGTTATTTTCTTAGTCTGTGTATCAATATTTATTATTGTTCAAAACTTTGTTGGTATTAGTTTAGCGACTTTGTTAGGTATTGACCCTTTAATTGGTTTAATCGCAGGTTCTATTACGTTAACTGGTGGTCATGGTACTGCTGGTGCTTGGGGTGAAATCTTAGAAGTTCAGCACGGTATTCAAGGCGCGTTAGCGCTTGGTATGGCAAGTGCTACTTTTGGTTTGATTATTGGTGGTATTATTGGTGGCCCATTAGCTAAGCTATTGATTAACCGTCATAATCTTGCTCAACCAATGACAAGTCAAGAGAAGACTAAAGATAATGAGTCAACAGAAAATCAAGACTCTGCTGAATTTACTCAGTTTGAATTTCCACATCAAGTTCGTTTAATTACTGCCGATAATGCAATTACGACTTTAGGTATGTTTGCTGCATGTCTTGCATTTGCTGACTTTATGACTGGCTTTAGTAAGGGAACATGGTTTGAACTTCCAACATTTGTTTGGACGTTGGCTGGTGGCGTAATTTTACGTAACGTGCTTGAAAGCATATTCAAAGTTCATATTTTTGATCGTGCAATTGATGTCTTTGGTAATGCTTCATTGTCTTTGTATTTAGCAATGGCTTTACTTTCATTGAAATTATGGCAATTAGCAGATTTGGCTGGTCCATTGGTTGTGATTTTAGGTGCACAAACGCTAACAATGGCGTTGTATGCTGGATTCGTAACTTTCCGTGTAATGGGTCGAAATTATGATGCTGCTGTATTGGCAGCGGGTCATTGTGGTTTCGGTATGGGGGCAACACCAACAGCAGTTGCCAACATGCAAGCAATTACAAATATGTATGGACCTTCACATAAAGCATTCTTGATTGTTCCTTTATGTGGTGCATTCTTCGTAGACTTGATTAATGCGACTGTTATTCAAGTAATTTTGAAGTTCTTTGCATAATTAAAAAATATGAAAAATAGGAGCTATATGCTCCTATTTTTTTGTCTAATGAATATGCATTGATTGTCATATTTCATGCGATATTTGTCATATATGACAGAGTTTAATGTGTTTTTTGGTATTAAGTTATTGAATTACATTGTTATAACGGTTTATTTGAATGTTTCATATTTGTCATATAACTGTCATAAAACTTTAAGATAATGTTTATATCAAAGTTAGAGTATGAAATTATGATTACAGCAGTTGTTTCAGTCGTTGGTTTTTCTATGTTTATCGCAGCAACGTGGTTCTACGGTCAGCAAGAAGATCAAGCTTAAGCTTTATCTTCTTTTTTTTGCTTAAAATTTTATAAAAATAATATTCTTCTCAAATCTCAAATCTCAAATCTCAAATCTCAAATCTCAAATCTCAAATCTCAAATCTCAAATCCTATTACGTTACAGAACAAGCCATATACCTGAAAACTTTGATGGTAGAGTATGTATTCTATGACTAGCTTGGAGAGGTTAATAATGAAGACAATATCTTTCATACAAGAAGCGTTGAATTTAGCTTATAAAAATGCGGATGAAGGTGGTCGACCATTTGGGGCTGTAGTAGTCAAAGATGGAAAAATTATTGCCTCTGGTATTAATGAAATTTTGACAACGAATGATCCGACTGCACATGCTGAATTGTCTGCTATTAGAAAAGCTAGCCAAATTTTGGGTTCTAGTCGTTTAGATGGTTGTACTGTTTATGCAAGTGGACATCCTTGTCCGATGTGTTTAGCTGCGATTCATTTAGCGGGAATTACAGAAGTAAATTATGCATATTCGAATGAAGAAGCAGAGCCTTTTGGGTTGTCGAGTCAAGCTGTATATAAAGAGTTAGCAAAACCGATTAATGAACAAAAGGTTCTAATTCAATATGTACCTGTTCGGTTGGATGGAAAAGCAAATTTGTATAAATATTGGAAAGATAAGAATTAATGTTTTGTAAAACTCAGAGTTTTGTTTGTCAATAAAAAAACACCCCATCTTTCGATGAGGTGGGGAATGCGGAGACGCTAATTTGTAAAGCTTAAGCAGACTGTTGCTCTGCTTGAATTGCCGTTAAGGCAATAGTAAATACAATATCATCCACCAAAGCACCACGTGACAAGTCATTTACAGGTTTATTTAAACCTTGCAACATTGGACCAACACTCACTACATTCGCAGAACGCTGAACAGCTTTATATGTTGTATTACCTGTATTTAAATCTGGGAAAATAAATACATTGGCACGACCTGCAACTTTAGAGTCTGGTGCTTTAGAGCGTCCAACAGATTCAACCGATGCTGCATCGTATTGGAGTGGACCATCAATAAGTAAATCAGGACGACGTTCTTTCGCAATACGTGTTGCTTCAGCCACTTTCTCAACATCTGCACCAGCACCAGAAGTCCCTGTCGAATAAGAAATCATGGCAATACGTGGATCTATACCAAAAGCTTTTGCAGAATCGGCAGACTGAATTGCAATTTCCGCAAGCTGTTCAGCATTTGGATCTGGGTTAATTGCACAGTCACCATAAACATAAACTTCATCTGGTAACAACATGAAGAAAACAGATGATACAAGTGAATAATCAGGTGCTGTTTTAATGAGTTGAAAGGCAGGGCGAACCGTATTTGCTGTTGTATGAACTGCACCTGAAACTAAACCATCAACTTGGTCTAAAGCCAACATCATTGTGCCTAAAACAACGGTATCTTGAAGTTGTTCTGTTGCTTGAAGTTCGTTGATTTTACCTTTACGAAGCTCAACCATTTTCCCAACGTAATTATCACGAATCAGGTCAGGATCAACAATTTCTAAATCGCTTGGTAGTTCAATGCCACGTGCTTTGGCAACATCAAGTACAGCTTCAGGTTTAGCCAATAAAATACATTGTGCAATACCACGAGATTGACAAATAGCCGCAGCTTGAATGGTACGAGGTTCATCACCTTCAGGAAGTACAATACGCTTTTTCGCAGCAATCGACTTTTGTACTAATTCATGACGGAATGCAGAAGGCGAAAGACGTTGTTGATGCTTACCATTAATTAAACTTGTTAGCCAATCTGGATGAATATGGCTTGATACGAAGCGAGTCACTTGTTTTGCACGTTCTGTATCATCTACAGGAATTTCATTGCTGAAATTGGCAAGACGTTGTGAAGTTTCAAACGTGCTTAATGTAGTGTGTAAAATGGGTAAGCCGAGCTTAATTGCAGATTGACAGAAATTTAGAACCTGATTGTTGGGTTGGTGATGTTCTGTAAGAACTAAACCTGCAAGAGGAATACCATTACTACTTGCAAGACTACTTGCTAAAAGTACATCAATGCGGTCGGATGCACTAATAATCAGTTCGCCTGCAATAAATTTAGTTAGTTCATGTTCAATGTTTGAGGCAATTAAACTGCTATGTAAAACACGACGTTGATCGGCATCGCCACGGTTAATCCAGCTTGCTTGAATGTGAGATGCAAGATCAGAAATACGAGGCACGCTTAGCGTATTACTAAAAGGAACTAAGCCAATAACGGGTAAATCTTTAGTACCAATGTGTGCATGTGTTTTTTGAATTTGTGCAACGAAATTTTGGGTTTCATCAACTAAACGTAAGCTTGGGTCTAACGTAACAGGGATTTGTGCAGAATCTTCTGACAAGCCTTTGGTACGCATGAATAAAACACCTGAAAGGCGACCACCCGAAATACCACCATATTGACGAAGTAGATTTTCAACTTTTTCAGCAGATGCAGGGGCTTGATGAATATTTGCATTGCTTACAATCACTACTTTTGCATCAAGTGCTTTTGCAAGTGCGGTGTTAATTTCAGCTGCAAATGAATCTCTGCTGGTTGGTACGATACCTTCAACAATAATTAAGTCATGCTTTTTTGCAATTTCACGATGTAAGCGAACAGCATCTTCTAAGAGCTCGTCATTCTCACCGTAGTTTAAACGCTGTGTTAATGCTTCGAAACTTATTGGTTCAACAGTTTCATCTTTAAATAAATGTTGATAAAGCGCTGTTGTACGATCTTCAGTTTTAGCTTGAGCCTCTTGAGAGAAGGGCTTTAAAAAACCCGCTTTTATCCCTTGGCATTCTAAGGCATAAATGAGACCTAAACACGCAGATGTTAAACCTACGCCTTCACCTGTTGGAACCAATAAAATCGTTTTCATATATGTCTAAATCTTAAAATTAAATAAAAATGAGCTAAATTTAATGTGTTAAGCCGATACAGCCTCAAGCTTTTTTGCAGTTATGGAATTCACCTCATTTTGAACAACAAAAGCAGTTTCTTTTGCAATGCGTCCTTCTTCATCTGTTGGTACAACCCAAATTTGAGGACCTGTACCTGCATCAATACGACCTTCAGTTCCACGTTTTAAACTGTCGTTAGCTTCTTTGCTTAAGTTGAAACCAAAGTGAGGTAAGTAAGCGAGCGTTTTTTCACGAATAAATGCAGAGTTTTCACCAATACCACCTGTGAAGAACAAACCGTTGAGTTGCGGTAAACCACAGCTTAATGCGGCAAGAGATTTTGCTAAACGGTAGCAGAATACTTCAATAGCAAGCGTTGCATCTTCATTACCTTGTTCTGAAGCTTCAATGAGTGTACGCATATCATTTGAAAGATCAGACAAACCTAAAAGACCACTTTGGCTATTGAGCATCTTGTCAATTTTATAGATATCCCAACCTAAGTTTGAAGCAAGGAAACTGTGAATACTTGGGTCAACATCACCACTACGCGTACCCATTACTACGCCTTCAAGTGGCGTTAAGCCCATTGATGTATCTACACTTTGACCATTCCAAATAGCGCAAGTTGAGCTACCATTACCTAAGTGTGCGGTCAGCCAACCACCTTTTTTGAAGCTACCAGCAAGTTCCGAACCACGTTCTGAAACATAAGCATGACTTGTACCGTGGAAACCATAACGACGTACGTTGTGTTGTGTATAAAGGTATTTAGGTAGTGCATAACGATATGCATGTGCAGGCATAGTCTGGTGGAATGCGGTATCAAAAACAGCAACTTGTGGTAAGTCTGGGAACAGGCGTTGAGTCGCTTCAATACCGACTAAGTGAGCTGGATTGTGAAGTGGTGCAAGTGGTGTTGCTTCACGAATGGTTTGAATAATATCGTCTGTAATGAGTTCGGCTTTGGTAATTGTTCCGCCATGTACAATACGGTGACCAATGGCATCAGGCTTATAGTTTGCAAGACGCTCTAAGCCAATTTCTAAAGCTTGTCTGTGGTCAGCATTAGGAATACGAATATCTACAGGCTCATTACCCATAGTGACGCCTTTAATTCGGGCTTCTGGTGTGCCTAAGTTTTCAGCTAAACCGTGAATGCGGAAATCTTGATCTTCGAGTAAAAGTGCAAATTTAATTGAAGATGAGCCGCAATTGATTACGAGTACTGATTTAGGCATAACCTTTCCCTTAACTAAAAATTATCGTACTTGAATTGTTGTATTACCCTTGATCATTGATATTCATTATCTTTTGATCTGTGTATATTTGTATCATGTGCTGTTTTCCTGTCCTAGATAGACTTTAGGAGATTAGACTTAAGCACAATCGACCGAATACCCAATAATAATTAAAATTTATGAAGTTATAGATTTCATTTATTATTGAAATACTACCATTTCAAGTGAATTACACATTTAACATAGCATAGTTTGTAAAATATCCATAAAAACTTTATGTGATTATTTTTTGTTAAATTTGAGTGGTTTTTTAATAAACTTTCATAGAATTATAAACTTAATTTTTTCAAAAATAAAAAAAGGGTTAATTCAGAATTAACCCTTTTTATTTGTCTTTTATTTGATCTATTGGCGAATTTGACCATCACCAAAAACAATCCATTTTTGAGATGTTAATCCTTCTAAACCAACAGGACCACGTGCATGAATTTTGTCGGTAGAAATACCAATCTCAGCACCTAGTCCATATTCAAAGCCATCAGCAAAACGAGTAGAAGCATTGATCATCACTGAGCTTGAATCTACGCGTGCAAGAAACTGGCGAGCAAGGCTGAAGTTTTCAGTAATGATTGAATCTGTATGATGTGAACCATATTTATTAATGTGATCAATTGCTTCATCCATACCTGAAACAACCTTAACAGCTAAAATTGGTCCTAGGTATTCTGTGTACCAATCTTCTTCTGTTGCTGTAACGACAGTGCTTCCAAGAATATTTAGAGTTTGTGGGCAACCACGAAGCTCAACGTGTTTTTCTGCATAAAGTTCAGCGACAAGAGGTAAGAAATCGGCTGCTACTTTTTCATCTACAAGTAGAGTTTCCATTGCATTACATACGCCGTAACGGTGTGTTTTTGCATTTAAAGCAATTGGAAGTGCTTTATTGAAATCTGCTTGAGCTTCAACAAATACGTGGCAGTTACCATCTAAATGTTTAATGACAGGAATGCGTGCTTCTTTGCTAATGCGTTCAATTAAACCTTTACCACCACGAGGAATAATCACGTCTACAAATTCGGTTAAAGTAATGAGTTGACCAACAGCTGCGCGGTCAGATGTATTGATTACTTGAACGACATTTTCAGGTAAGCCCGCAACTTTAAGACCATGCTGAACCGCTTCAGCAATTGCTTTGTTCGATTCGAGTGCTTCTGAACCACCACGTAAAATAATGGCATTACCTGATTTTAGTGCAAGAGAGGCGGCTTCTAACGTTACGTTTGGACGTGATTCATAAATCATACCCACCACGCCTAAAGGCACGCGCATTTTACCAAGTTGGATACCTGAAGGGCGGAAAGCTAAATCTGTGATTTCGCCAATAGGATCGGTAAGGCTGATGACATCTTTTAAGCCATCAAGCATTCCTTTAAAGCGTACGGGGTTTAGTTCTAAGCGATCAAGTAGGGCACTGTCCAAATTGTTGGCATGTGCTTTAGTCATATCTGTTTTATTTGCCGCCAAAATTGCCGCTTCATTGGTTAATAAAGCTGCATGAATTGCAGATAAAGCATTATTTTTTACTTGGGTAGACGCACCTGCAAGCACACGTGATGCTTGACGAGCTTGCTGTCCTACCGTTTGCATATATTGTTCAATAGACTCTTGCATAGCGGTTTGATCACTTAGAAATTTCTATTCGATATTAACAGCCCTAAGCAGGACAATGAAGCAGGAAAAAAGAAAAATATAAAAAATCAGTATCCTATAGATGAGATGTTGTTATTTCATGTGAAATATCAAATATGTGCAATCTGCTTTTAGAGTCAATAAAAAAAGCACCAGAAGGTGCTTTCATTTTTATGCATTTGTTGAATTTTTAAACTCGGTAATATTGGTGCGAACCTTTTCCCATTCAGTACCGAGTGATAACTCACCATCAATGTGAATATCAGGAATACGACCACGCATACGTTCTAAGCGTGTTTGATTTGGCAGAGGTAAGTCTACAATTCCTTCCAAAGCAATACATTGCGCTTCTCGGTTATTACAGACTAAGCCCATATCACACCCTGCTTTTAAGGCAGCTTGAATACGTGAATCGGCACCCCCTACAACACATGCTGCTTGCATACTTAAGTCATCTGAGAAAAGTACACCATCAAAATCTAAATCTTTGCGTAGAACTTGTTGAATCCAAAACTCGGAAAAACCAGCAGGGTTTGGATCTACTTTGTCGTAAATTACATGTGCAGGCATTAATGCATCCAACTGTGGTTTAAGTTGAATAAATGTTTGCATGTCTTTTTGTTGGATTTCTTCAAAGCTTCTTGAATCAATAGCAGCAGCAACATGTGAATCTGCTTTTACTGAACCGTGACCTGGGAAATGTTTACCAGTAGATGCCATTCCTGCACGTTTCATACCTTTTAAGAAGGCTTCAGCAAGTGGAATGATGTCATCAATATTGGTTGCAAAACTACGATCACCAATGACATCGCTAATATCATTTAAATCTAAAACAGGTGCAAAGCTAAAGTCGATGCCTACAGCAAGAACCTCTGTTGCCATGAGCCATCCACATTGTTCTGTTAAGTCTAATGCTTTATTCGGATTGGTTTTATAGAGTTCGCCAAAGCGTCCCATTGCAGGGAGCAGCGTAAAACCTTGTTTTAAACGCTGAACTCGTCCGCCTTCTTGGTCGACTGCGATTAAAATTTCAGGTCTAATTTGTCGCATGTGGTCTGTTAATGCACGAACTTGCTTTGGCGATTCAATATTTCGCCCAAATAAAATGACACCACCGACTTGCGGAGCTTGTAATAGTTGAATATCTTCTTGAGTAAGTTCTGTGCCAGCGATGTCGAGCATCAATGCGCCAATCATATCGGTATCCGTTTTTGGAATTTTTCAGGAAAAACAATAACCGAATTTTGCAATGATTTGCTACATTTTGTCAGCACAGTTTATGATAAAACTACATTATAAAACTAATTTAAGCTATTTAAGTCATTGAATCTATCGAATTTCAAGTCAAAATGAGCAAAGAAATTTGGTCAAATACCAAGGAAGTACAAATTATTTATGAAACTTCAAACAATCGCATGTGCTGTTGCAATAGCAATGGGGGGATTTTTCTTTACCCATGCAGTTAACGAAGCTGTAGCTGCAACTGAAACTATAGCAACAACGAAAAAAATTGTTCCGACTCAAGAGCAGGCTTTAGTTTCTCGTCAATTGGCGACTTTGGTAGATCGACAACACTATTTAAATCAGCGTTTAGATGCAAAAACGTCTAATCGTATTTTAGATTTTTACATAGATAGTCTAGATCCTGAACACACATTATTTTTAGCACCTGAAGTTGCAAAATATCAAAAAATGTACGGTGATAATTTTGGTGTCGCATTAAAAGCTGGCGATTTAACTGCTCCATATGCAATTCATGAGCAGTATCGTAATCGTTTAAAGCAGTTTTATGAATATATGTTGGCAGAATTGAAAAAGCCGCAAAACTTAAATCAACCCAATGTCACAATTGAAACTGATCGAGAAAAATCACCATTCTTTAAAACAGAAGCAGAGCAAAAAGCGCATTGGAATAAAATGCTTGTTTCTCAGCTAATTAATTTAACAATTAGTAAAGAAGAAGAGCAGGCGAAACAAAAAGCATTAAAAGACAATCCTGAGTTAGCAGATGGTCAAGATTTAACAGGACCAGAAGATTTGACGCCTGTTCAAACCTTAACGAAGCGTTACACCCGTCAACTTGAGCGAATGAGTCGTATTAAAAGTGATGATGTTTTAGATAAAACATTAAATGCGATGACATTGACTTATGATCCGCATAGTAATTATTTCCCACCAGTTGATGCAATGGAGCTCAATCGTCAAACAACGTTGCAACTAGAAGGTATTGGTGTATCTATTCGCCCTGAACGTGGCAATGAAGATTACACCAAAATTGAAACTATTGTAGAGGGTGGGCCTGCAAGTAAATCGGGTCAAATTAAATCAGGAGATCGCATTATTGGGGTTGCTCAAGATGGCGAAAAAATGGTTGATGTTATTGGTTGGCCGAGCAATGAAATTGTCGGGTTAATCCGTGGTAAACGTGGTACCAAAGTTACAATTAAGTTGCTTGGTGCGGGTGCATCTATGAATCAGGCACGTACAGTTCCTTTAGTGCGTGATGTTATTCAGGAAGAAGATGCTGGTGTACGCTCACGTACTATTGATATTACCCGAGATGGGAAAAAACATACTTTTGGTGTAATTGAAATACCATCATTTTATTTAAATTACCGTGCACGTAGAGCGGGTACAGAGTATCGCTCAGTTTCTGAAGACACGAATAACGCATTAAAGTCTTTAGCCGCTAAAAATGTAGATGGTATTTTAATTGATTTACGTAATAACCCAGGGGGTTCGTTAGAAGAAGTTGCACGTATGCTTGGACAAGTGATTAAGTCTGGGCCTGTGGTTCAAATTCGTGATGGCAATGGCAATGTAAATATTTTTGAAGATACCGATGGCGGTACTCAAACGTATGCAGGTCCATTGGCTGTAATGATTAACTTGGCATCTGCATCTGCAAGTGAAATTTATTCTGCGGCAATTCAAGATTATGAACGTGGGATCGTGATTGGTAGTACAACAACAGGTAAAGGAACAGCGCAAGTTCAGTTGGATAACTTGGCACATGGTCAAGCAACTTTAACTCAACGTAAGTTCTATAGAATTACTGGTGGAAGTACGCAAAACAAAGGCGTAGTGCCTGATATTAAATTGGTAGATGTTTATAATGAAGCATTTGGAGAGCGTAAATCTAAAAATGCTTTAGAGTGGGACACGATTCCAACGGCACCATTTAAACGAGAGGGTTCGGTTCAACCTTATATTTCTGAATTAACGAAGTTGTCACAGCAACGTGTGAAGGTCGATCCTCAATTTAAGTATTTAGAAGAGCGTACTGCAATTGTGAAAAAAGCTGATGATAAAAAAACAGCTGTTTTAGATATTACCCAACGCAAAGCTGAACTTAAAGAAATTGAAGCTCAAACTTTAGCTGCTGAAAATTTACGTCGTCAGGAGACAGGTTTAAAACCGTATGCAAATTGGGAAAGTTACCAAGCTGCTTTAGATGCATTATCTGAATCTAGAGCAAAAATGAAAGCGAATAAACGTCCTCCATTGGCAGAAGAAGAAACTTTTGTGACAGAAGCTGCAAATGTTTTACTAGACTATAATCAGTTGAATAAAACAGCAGTAACTCAGTAATACATGAAGAAGACCAGCAATATGCTGGTCTTCTTCATTTTATGTATTTACTCTTGAGATATTTTTAAGTTATAAGGTGTGTAAATTTGGAAATAAAATGAGATAAGTGCTTGACCTTCAGTGACTTGTATAACATTCTAGGTTGAGTATTTTATAATTGTTGATGATAGTTAATATACGTATAGATGAGTGCATACAAGTGAATGTGGCGCAAAACAAAAATAAAATAACGACAGAGGCGAGCGATGCTTCCAATCCACTATGATGTCGATTTGGTAATAGGGTCAGTAGTTGTATCTATTTTGGCTTGCTATATTGCTTTGTCTGTAGAAAGCACAGTTTCACAAAATGTTAAAAATAGTGCTCGATATAAAAGAATAGTGATTGTATTAAGTGGTTTTTTCTTTGGAATTGCTATTTGGTTAATGCATTTTGTTGGCATGTTAGCATGTCACTTACCGAGTGGTTATTATTTTGATTACACCCTAACTATTGTTTCATTACTTGTTGCATTTATTGCATCGTCATTTGCTGTTTGGTTGACAACGCAAGACACCCTTACCATTCCTAAATTAGTACTAGGTTCTGTTCTTATGGGGCTAGGTATTTCTGGAATGCATTATTTAGGTATGATGGGGTTGGTGATAGAAGGCTATAGTGGCTTTTATAATTTATTAATTGTTACGTTCTCTGTCGTTATTGCCATTTTGGGTTCGGGCATTACTTTTTGGTTGTGGTTTAAGTATAAAAATGCTGTTTTAAATAAATCTTGGTATAAGCTTTTATTAGCTGTGATGATGGCGCTGACTATTGTTGGTATGCATTATACAGGAATGACAGCTGTTTCATTTCACTTAAATTCTGTATCTAATGTAGATGTTGTTGCTCAGCAAAGTCAGGGTATTATTTTCTTTTTAATTGTCTTTGTTACAAGCCTTGTATTGGCGGTTTCTTTTATTATTGCATTGCTTGAGCAAAGATTAGAAGAGCGTAACAAAGAGTTATTAAGTGCTAATCGAGAGCTTGCAAGCCAATCTCTCCAAGATAATTTAACAAAATTACCGAATCGATTATTTTTAACTGAATATGCACATCTTCTTTTTGCACAGCAGCGCTTGAATCAGGGTAAAAGTGCATTTTTATACATAGATTTAGACCGTTTTAAGGCTGTTAATGATGTATTTGGGCACCATATAGGCGATCAGCTTCTTGTTCAATTTGCCAACAGAATTCATAAGCAACTTGCAAGTAATGAAAAGCTTATGCGTATTGGTGGCGATGAATTTTTACTTGTTATTGAAGATTCAACAGTCGAGTATGCAACTTACACTGCAGAACGTACGCATCAAATTGTCCAAGAAGGTTTTTCAATTGTAGGTAAGGAAGTTAATATTTCCGTTAGTATCGGAATAGCCTTATTCCCTGAACATGGCAATAACCTACAAGATGTAATGATGAATGCTGATTCGGCAATGTTGCATTCTAAAAAACAAGGTCGTAATACTTATAGTATTTTTAGTTATAGTGATGTGCAATCTGAGTCAAAAAGCCAAACGAAGCTAATTAATGATTTATATAAAGCTGTAGAAGAACAACAGTTTACATTGTTTTATCAGCCTAAATTTATGACAAGTACAGAGGAAATTTGTGGTGTTGAAGCGCTGATTCGTTGGAATCATCCTGTACATGGTTTATTAGGTCCGAATATGTTTATTCGTGGGGCGGAAAAAACAGGCTTAATTATTCAAATCGGATATTGGGTTTTAGAAGAAGCCTGTAAACAAATCCAAATTTGGGAAGAAAATAAGCAAACGGAATTTTTCCCATTGGCTGTGAATTTATCGGCTATTCAGTTTGAACATAAGCATTTGTTTTCAATTTTGGAAAACTTATTTAGTCGCTATAACATTAAAAGCGGCCGCTTAATGATAGAAATTACTGAATCCACAGCAATGCATCATATTGACACTAGCTTGCGTAGCTTCCTTCGTTTGCGTCAAATGGGAATTAAGCTTGCCATTGATGATTTTGGTACAGGTCATTCTAGTTTTTTGTATTTAAAACAGCTGCCTGTAGACGAACTTAAAATTGATCGTGCATTTATTAAAGACTTAGATCAAAACAGTAAAGATGAGCTTATTTTGGAAAGCATTATTAAGCTAGCGAGTAATTTAGGTTTAACCATAACGGCTGAAGGTGTTGAAACAGACTTTCAAAAAGAGGTACTTAAGCGCTTAGGTTGTCATCAGTTACAAGGTTTTCTGTTAGGTAAGCCAATGCCAGTACAAGATTTAGAACGATTAAAAAAATAGACCCTAATAAAAACGCGATTTTTGCATACATAACGTCGTGGATGCAAAATCGATAATCAGATACAATATCGCCAATTTTTCATATTGATCGTATTGATCTTTGCACTGCGATTTTCAGCAGTAGGTGTATTTCATGAGCTTTAAACAAGAACTAGCGGAACAAGTCACGCAACGACGTACATTCGCTATTATTTCCCACCCCGATGCTGGTAAAACAACAATGACAGAAAAACTGTTGTTGTGGGGTCAAGCGATTCAAGTTGCGGGTATGGTAAAAAGCCGTAAGTCTGATCGTGCTGCAACATCAGATTGGATGGAAATGGAAAAAGAGCGTGGTATTTCTATTACGACTTCTGTAATGCAGTTCCCATTTAAAGACAAAATGATCAACCTGCTTGATACACCGGGGCATGAAGACTTCTCTGAAGATACTTACCGTACATTAACAGCAGTAGACTCTGCATTAATGGTTATTGATGGTGCAAAAGGTGTCGAAGATCGTACCATTAAATTAATGGAAGTGTGTCGTATGCGTGACACACCGATTATTTCATTTGTGAACAAAATGGACCGTGAAATTCGTGAACCATTGGAACTTCTAGATGAAATTGAAAATGTCTTAAAAATTAAATGCGTTCCATTAACATGGCCTTTAGGTACAGGGCGTGATTTTGCAGGCGTGTATAACTTAATCGAAGAAAAGTTTTATGTTTATAAAGCTGGCTTTGGTTCTGTGATTACAGATATTGAAGTACGCGATGGTTATGATCATGCTGACTTACGTGAAAAAGTAGGTGAGTTGGCTTGGGCTGCATTTGAAGAGTCTTTAGAACTTGTACAAATGGCAAATGATCCGTTAGATCGTGACGAATTCCTTGCGGGTCGTCAAACACCTGTATTGTTTGGTACAGCTTTAGGTAACTTTGGTGTAGACCATGTATTAGATGCTTTTAGCAAATATGCACCTGAGCCTAAAGCTCATCCAACAGCAGATAGAAAAGTTGAAGCAACAGAAGAAGGCTTCACAGGTTTCGTATTTAAAATTCAAGCCAATATGGATCCGAAACATCGTGACCGTATTGCATTTATGCGTATTTGTTCAGGTCGTTATGAAAAAGGTCTGAAAATGAAGCATGTTCGTTTAGATAAAGATGTCCGTATTAGTGATGCACTGACATTCTTAGCAGGCGATCGTCAGCATTTAGAAGAAGCTTGGCCAGGTGATATTATTGGTTTGCATAACCACGGGACTATTCAAATTGGTGATACTTTCACTTCAGGTGAAAAATTACAATTTACAGGTATTCCTCACTTTGCACCTGAAATGTTCCGCCGTGTTCGCTTAAAAGATCCTTTAAAATCTAAGCAGCTTCAAAAAGGTTTGAAAGAACTTTCGGAAGAAGGTGCAACGCAAGTCTTTATGCCACAAAACAGTAATGACTTAATTGTAGGTGCTGTCGGTGTTCTTCAGTTTGAAGTGGTTGCGTATCGCTTGAAGGAAGAATACAAGGTCGATTGCGTATACGAGCCTGTAAACATTAATACTGTACGTTGGGTTGCTTGTGATGACGAAAAGAAATTTAACGAATTTAAGAAAAAAGCACATGACCAATTATCTGTAGATGGTGGTGGTCATTTAACTTATCTTGCACCAAGCCGTGTAAACTTACAGCTAATGCAAGAACGATATCCAGATATTCAATTCCGTAATACGCGTGAACACTAATATCTAGATATAAAAAATAAACAGCTTCCAATGGAAGCTGTTTTATTATGTAGTATGGTTTAAAAATGGATAAGAGAAGTTTAGATGTTTAAAAAGCTTTCATTTACAATGATTTTTGCAATAGGTTTAACCTTGAGCGCGTGTGATTCATCATCTGAACAAAAAGAAAAACTAGATCAGGACATGGATGCATCTATAAATTCAGAGAATCCAGATATATTGCCTTATTTGAATATGAAGCAACAAAGTGCCGATTTTGCCTTACCATTTTGTGAAACTAAAAATTGTATTGAGATTGATATTCAAACCATTAGCACTCAAGATAAATGGATGAATGCTTGGATTGAAAAAAATCAGGCACTGGTTATTCAAGATCAAATTGGTTTAAAGCAAGATATGAATTTACAGCAAGCAATTAATGCTTATGTAAAAAAATCTGATGCTTGGCAAGCAGAAGAAAAAACAAATAAAGCCTATGAGCTAGCAATTTATACACGCATGGCTTACCAAAGAAATCAGTATGTTTTATTACAAATAGGTTTGGATTCCAAACAAGATGGTACAAATATTACAGAGCGATATTACTTTTTTGCAGCAGATCGAAAACAGCAAAAAGCGTTGAAAATATTAGATGTTATTGATTCAAAGCAGCAAGTTAATATGAATGATTTTGTACAAAAGGCATATCAGGAATGGTTGGAAAAGCAAGTTTTATCGGTACAAAGCACAGCACCTAAAAAATTATTATGGGGGCAGGCAGATTGGTTTTTCGATCATGAAGGCTTGGGGTTACACTTTAGAACAAATGAAATCGTTAAAGATGCACAACAGCTTGATATTTACTTAACTAAGGCACAAACTCAACAAGTTGTAAAACCTGTAATCTATAAAAATATGTTTTAGTTTCAGGTCTGAATAATTATTTGATATTGCATTAAATAATTGAGAGATAAAAAAGTAGGTTTACTCAATGTTAAAAAACAAAACTATATTCGTTATGAGTGCGCTGGCAGTTGCAATTTCACTTGGTGCTTGTCAGCCTAAACAAACGGAAAAAAAAGAAGATTCTCAACAGACGCAAGTAGATCAGCAAAAAATGGAACTTGTAGGTAATGTTGAAAAGCTATCTCTAAACTTACCTGAATGCAAAGAAAAGAACTGTCCTGAGCTTGATATTTATCGTTTAAGTAGTAATCAGAACTTTATTGATCAAGTCATTGATCAGAAAATTTTGGAGATCTTAAAAGAGGTAGTCACACTTGCTCCAAACCAAGAACAAGAGGAAAAAAGTGCATCTACTGCTGAAGCGAGTTCAGAGCTCAGTATAAAGGATGTGCAAACACCTAAAATGGAGCTTGAACAAAAAGTTGCACCTTATACCAAAGCCTTTTTAAGCTTAGATGAAGAAATTAAAGCATTAAGTGCCAATCATAGTGTTAGCTTAATGATTAAACCAAAAATTTTAAAATCTGAAGGTTCTTTAGTGACTGTTGTACTTAATAGTAGTCATTATTTGGGTGGTGCACATGGGTCTACTTCTCAAACTTATTTGAACTTCGATTTAGATACTAAAAAACAAGTTCAATTAAAGGATATTATTGAAAAAGATAAATTAAAACAACTTGATGAAAAAGCATATGAGGCATTTAAGGCTTGGATTATAGAGTCAGAAATTGCAACAAATGTTGATGAGTATGAGCAGGCTTGGAAGTTTAAATTATCAGACAATTTTAATTTGGATAAAAAAGGCTTAATTTTACAATATGGTGAATATGAAATAGGTCCTTATGTTGTAGGGTTACCACGCTTAATTATTCCGTATGATCAGTTACAAGGCATTCTAAAAGCTAAGTACTTACCTAATACAGAAACTCAAAAGACCGCAGCAAGCGAAGTTGCAGTCAAAGAAAGTAAATAAGACACATGAGCATTCGGCTTTTTGATACACATACGCACTTTGATGTTCCAGATTTTGACCAGGATCGGGAACATCTTGCATATACTGCAAAAAGCCGAGGTGTTGAGCATTTAATTTTAATTGGTTTTTTAGAATCTAGATTTCATGATTTATTGAAAACACATCAGTTTTTGAATTCACTAAATTTAGCACCACAAAGCCATTTTGCACCTGGTCTACATCCTTTTTATATTGAAGATCATCAAATTCAGCATTTGGATGTCTTAGAAAAATTATTGAGAAATGAGCATTGTGTTGCAATAGGAGAAATAGGTTTAGATACTTTTTTGAAGCAACATAAAGCACCTGAAATGTATCAAAAACAAAAAGATTTCTTTGATATACAGCTCAATTTCGCTCAGCAATTTGATAAGCCTATTTTATTGCATATTCGCAAATCACATGCAGATGTTTTGGCAATGTTGAAGCAACATCATTTTAAAAACGGTGGTATTGCTCACGCCTTTAGTGGTGGTGTAGAAGAAGCAAAAGCATTTGTTAAATTAGGTTTTAAAATAGGTGTTACGGGGCAAATTACCAATCCTAATGCTAAAAAACTGCATCAAGTTGTGCATGCAATAGGTATTGAAAACCTTGTTATAGAAACAGATTGTCCTGATATGACACCATTATGCTGTCAGTCTTTAGATGGAATAAAAACGAGGAATACACCAGCAAATTTACCCTTTGTATTAGAGGGTTTAGCACAAACTTTAAATATAGATATAGAAAAGCTTGCAGAACAACTGTGGCACAATTCATTTGAAGCTTTGAATATCACTCGATAATGAAGTGGATAAGCAAGACGAAAGCTGCGAAACACAGTAAAATAACTATAGTTTTAATTTAGATTTTATAGCGCAATGACTGAACTTCTCCAAGATGATGAATACGATCGCCGTTTTGCTGGTGTAGCCAAAATTTATGGAGATGATTCCTTTAATCATTATGAAAAAAGTCATGTGATGGTGATTGGAATTGGTGGCGTGGGTTCTTGGGCTGTTGAAGCCTTAGCAAGAACAGGAATTGGCAAGCTCACTTTGGTTGATATGGATGTAGTCGCTGCATCTAATATTAATCGTCAATTACCTGCTATGACCTCTACTTTAGGGCATGAAAAAATTGAAGTCATGGCTGAGCGTTGCCGTTCAATTAATCCAAGAATTAAAATTAATTTAATTGATGATTATTTAACGCCTGAAAACATCAAAGAAATTTTAGAAAATACGCCAGATTTAATTTTAGATTGTATTGATGACGTTAAAGCAAAACTCGCTTTAATGTTACATTGCCGCTTTAATAAAATTCCCTTAATTGTATCTGGTGGAGCAGGGGGGAAACTTGATCCCTTGAAAATTCGAGTTGCAGATTTGTCTAAAACTGAACAAGATCCAATGCTTGCAAAACTACGTACTCAACTACGTAGTAAGGGTATTTGTAAAAAGCCAAAAGAAAAATTTGGCATTACTTGTGTCTATTCTATCGATAATCCATTTTCGAGTGCGGATGTTTGCCCAAGTGCAGGTTTACGCTGTGGTGGCTATGGTTCTGCTGTTGTGGTGACATCTAGTTTTGCAATGGTTGCTGTTGCGGAAGTACTAAAAAAGCTAGATCAAAAAAAATCGAAGCAATAAGCTTCGATTTTTTTATTGGTTAATAAAAACTATTTATGTTTCAGCTTGTTTATTTTGAATATATTCTTCTGTGCGCTGCATCGCTTCTTTAATGTTGGCAATTGCATTTTCTACATCGGCAAAAGTTTTCGCATTACCACCACTTAAAGATTGACGCCATTTACGTGCGCCTGGTAGGTTTTGGAATAGACCTAAAATATGACGTGTGATAATTGAAAGAGGCGCACCCTCTTCCATACGTTTTGCAATATATGGCATCATTTGATCCATAATTTCAAAACGATCAGGCATATCTAAATTCCACAATTGACCTAACTCTGCCAATAAATATGGGTTGTGATATGCTTCGCGACCAATCATTACACCATCGACATGCTTTAAATGTTCTTGGGTTTCAGCAAATGTTTTTACGCCACCATTGATTTCGATTAGAAGATTTGGGCGATCTTGCTTTAAACGATATACATCTTCATAGCGTAAAGGCGGAACATCACGATTTTCTTTTGGTGATAAGCCTTGTAATAATGCAATACGTGCATGCACGATAAAATTATCACAGCCAGTTTTTGCTACGGTATCTACAAAGTACAACATTTCTTCATAAGATTGCATGTCATCGATACCAATGCGATGTTTTACTGTAACAGGAATATCGACAGCATTACGCATTTCCGCAATACACTCTGCAACAAGATCTGGTTCCGCCATTAAACATGCGCCAATCTTATTATTTTGTACGCGGTCACTAGGGCAACCTACATTTAAGTTTACTTCATCATAGCCCCAGTCCTGAGCCATTTTTGTACAGGTTGCAAGGTCTTTCGGGTTTGAACCACCAAGTTGTAGAACAATAGGGTGTTCTTCATTGTTGTAGTCTAAATGACGATTTGCACCACCAAATAAAATTGCACCCGTAGTAACCATCTCGGTATACATGATGATATTTGGATTAAATAAACGTGCAAAAAAACGATAGTCTTTTGTTGTCCAATCCATCATGGGAGCTACGCTGATTCGTGGAGATTGAGTGTTTTCAATGTTTTTGATGATAGTCATTAAAAATCATACCTTTAATCTGTATTTCGCAACCTGCGCGAATCTATTTTAACTTGTGTTTAGGTGGGTTGGTTGGTTTGCATTTACACCATAATGAAAAAAAGTTTGTGGTGTAAATAATGAGGTTAATTACTGTAAGGAAAGGTGCGAATGGTAAATTTAACTATCGTGTCGCAATTCGAATTAATCGAAAAGGCTTTTCCTATTTTTTCTGAAAGTAAAACATCTCACTCAAAGAGACGAGCTGAAAACTAGGTTAAGAAAAGAGAGGTCGAAATTCACGAAAATCCTGACATTTTACTTGGCAAAGAAAAGTCGATTGATCTGATGCCATGGATAAATATTTGGATGAAGTCGGTAGCGAGTACAGAAGGACGAAATGCTACTCTCTGCTCTTAATTAAGAAGTTACCAATCGCGCGCAATATTATCACAAAAATAAAAGCAGTACATTTGGAAGTGATGTGTGCTGGAATAAGAGGACACATCACTTGGGGGATTCTAGGCAGCCATCCTATAAAAGTCTTCTATCATTTGATTTGGTGTCTTAAAATCCAATCCTTTCTGAATTCTCTGCTAATTATAAAAAATACAGGAAATACTTTTTTTCGTGTGATTATTCAAATGGTTGTAAGGGTATAGATGATGATCCAAACCATTTCTATATGTTACCAGGGGAAAGCTTTACAGATATTAGTATTAAAAATAATAAAAAACTTATTATTGCTAATAAAAGATATGTACCTTTAGGTAAAGCTTGTTTTAATGAAAAGCGTTAAGGCTGATTGGTTTTAAATAACCAATATTTATCTAGAAATGCAAAACATGCAGATAAAAGCACTAAGCTAAATCCAACTATGCAACTTGTGTCCCAACCGCCATGTTGCCATGCGTAAACGCCTAAAGCTGAACCTGTAGCACCACCTAAAAAGTACATCGTCATATAAATGGAATTAATACGTGATTTTGCATCTTCTTTTAAGCGAAAAACAATGTTTTGATTACTTGTATGGATAAGAGCTAAACCTAAATTAATTACGCCAAAGCCCAAAATGTAACTCATTAATGAGTACTTTCCGAAATAGAGAAAAATCCAACTAATTGCAAGCGTCAATAAGCCGAGTAAAGTAATTTTTTGGGTAAAGCCACGATCTGCAAATTGTCCAATTTTTTTAGTGGAAAGTGCACCAAATACCCCTACTAATGTCACAACACCAACAAGCATGTCGGACAAATAAAATTTAGATTTAAGTAATAAGGCAATAGTTGAAAATAATACGCTCATAGAAGCAAATGCAAATGCACCTGTAAATGAACGAAATACTAAGCGCTTTTCATATTTTAGTAGTTGCCCCATGGAGAGTAAAATTTCACCATAATGCAGTTTTGAAATAGGCAAAATAGGGAGCTTTTTCTTTAAAAAAATTGCCAGAAACAGCATGAAAATAGCACTAACAAAATAAATTACTTTCCAGTTGTATAGGTTGGAAAGTAATCCTGCCAAACTTGTCGATAATAAAATACCAACCAATAAACCACTCATGAGCAAGCCAATAACTTCACCAATTTTCTTTTGAGAAACCGCCATGGTAGCAAAGGGAATAAGTACTTGAGCTGCGACTGAAAATAGCCCCGTTAAAACCGTACCAATCCAAAGCATAGGCAGACTTGTAGAAAATGCGCATAAAAACAAACTCAAAGAGGCTAAAAACATTAGCAACGGAATAAGTTTGGTTTTATTGACGATATCTCCAATAGGAACAATAAAGAGCAAACCGAGTGCATAAGAAATTTGTGCAAATGTGACGGTGAGAGCGACTTGATCTTCTGGTACTTGAAAATAAAGGTGAATGGAGTGAATTAAGGGTTGTGAATAATAATTTGCCCCAGCACAAAGACCACATGCAATAGCCATTAACCAAAGCAAGGCTTTATCTTGACTAATATCTACTTTTAACTGCATGTAACTTCCTTTGCAATACTCAAAAATGAGCAAGAATTCATTGAATAAAATCAGGCTAAATATTAAGGTGTATCCTAAATAATAAGCGCTTAAAAAGCGCATCATCATGACATACAATGTGATTCATGATTATTGTATTTATGAAAGTTTTTTCTTGGCTAATGTGATCATCAGCACACCTATAATATTTAAAGCACAGCCAAACCATTGAATAGCATTTAAGCTTTCACCTAAGAATAATGTTGCTAGAATAATTGTTAAAATGGGTCCAATCGATGCAATCATGGCGGTTTGAGATGCACCCAGTCGAGCAATACTTTGAGCGACTAAAATTGTTGGTAAAACCGTAACCAATACGCCTAAAGCGAATCCATACCAAATAACACTCGATGGAAGAGAAACAAGTAAACCAATAGGATTGGGAGTTGCAATACAATAATGTGTCAGCATACCAATACAGGCAATACTTAAAGCTAAGCCACTAAAATTCCAAGATCCAAATTGACGAATTAAACGTGGCGTAAGTAATAAGTAAGTTGCAAAGCAAATAGCACTCGCAAAGACTAAACTTACACCTAACCAAAAATTACCTTCATGTGGCACATTACTTTGTTCTTGTAACATGACAATAACGGTACCACCATAGCTTAAAGAAATAGCAAAAATATTTTGAGCACTTAAAGGCTTTTTATAAATAAAACTGGTCGCAATCACAGTTAATGTTGGATATAAAAATAAAATAATGCGCTCTAATGACGCACTGATATACATTAGCCCTGCGAAATCTAGCCAACTAGAAAGATAATAACCAATTAAGCCTGCAACAACTAAAATTCCCCAATCTTTTGCGGCAATATTTTTGCTGTGTGATCTATTAAGCCAAACCAATAATAAAAAGAAAGGTAGTGAACTGAGCATTCTTAATGCCATAAGCACGGTGCCATCGACTAATGGTGATAATTCATAAGCTTGTTTAATAAAAATGGCTTTTGTACTAAATAAAAATGCAGCTGTTACTGCAAAAAGAGTCCCAACTTGGTTTTTTGAAAAAGCTAAATTCATTGTGTTAAACATATAGAGGGACGGTTGGTGAAAACAGTATAAAGTTTTATACCAAAGAGTTTAAATGCAAAAAAATGATGCTCCTTAAAACCTATTGGAATGGAACGAGAGAGGGCAGTTTGTGCTTAAATTTAAGTATGCACAAAAATAGTGCAAAAAGTGATCCGATATAAATTGTCTAAATGGCTAAATATATATTTTTTGAAACATTTTCATTTATCACTATTCTTAATTTAAGCAAATTGCACAATAAGCATAATTTTTTAAGGCTTTGGAGAAGATGTGAGGGCTCTATTTTTTAGCTTAATTTTTGAATGAAGATAGCATGAACGAAAATTAAGTTTTATGTTGATTTGATCAAGAGATCGATGTCAATTAAGTCAATATGATTAAAATTTTATGAGCAAAAGGTTGTATAAACGGTATTGTTATTAGGAATTTTAAATAATAAAAATATATTGAAAAGTTGATCTTTTCTGTCAGAAATACAAGTTTAAAATTTAATCGAAAAAACAAAAGGTATTTGTCTGTAAAAATTATGACATTTAACATAAATTTGACTTTATTTTTTCTGTAAAAAAGACCTTATTTATATTAGTTAAGCCATATAAGTTATAAAAAGACATAAAAATTTTTATGAATTATCAGTTCAAAATTCTTATATTTATTAAATAAATAGTAGGTAGTAATTTGAAAAACTTTGATTAGAATCCAAAAAACAAAGAAATTAAATCTTGAGGGGAATGCTGCATATTTGCAGTGTTTACTAAAGAAAAATTAGCTTGAGGGATGCTCATGCAGATAGGAATTCCAGCAGAAACTATTGTCGGTGAAAACCGAATTGCCGCTACACCAGAGACTGTAAAAAAGTTGATTGGTATAGGACATACAGTAGTCATTGAACGCAATGCAGGTGTGAAAGCCGCTTATGTAAATAGTGCTTTTGAACAAGTAGGTGCAAAAATTGTTGATGATGCCTATGCAGGTAGTCAGATTATTTTGAAGGTTCGTGCGCCGAAGGGTGATGAAATTCAAAAGTTAGCACCTAACAGTACTATCGTTGCTATGTTTGATCCTTATCGAAATACAGAGCTAGATCAATTTGCAGCAAAACAAGTTACAGCATTTGCATTAGAGCTATTGCCTCGAACATTATCTCGTGCGCAAAACATGGATGTGTTGTCATCTCAAGCGAATCTTTCAGGTTATAAGTCTGTGCTCTTAGCAGCAACTGAATATCAACGTATGTTCCCTATGTTAATGACCGCAGCAGGTACAGTAAAACCTGCACGTGTTGTGATTATGGGTGTTGGTGTTGCAGGTTTACAAGCGATTGCAACTGCGAAGCGCTTAGGTGCTGTGGTGGAGGCAACAGACTTACGTCCAACAGCAAAAGACCAAGTTGAATCTTTAGGTGGTAAGTGGTTAGACGTACCAATGTCTGAAGAAGAACAACAAAAAGCAGCGGATGCAGCAAAAAATGGTTATGGCTGGATGCCGGGCGAAGAATACATTCGTGATCAAGCGGCAATTGTAGATAAAGCTGTTTCAAATGCAGATATCGTAATTACTACCGCACTTTTACCTGGTCGTGATGCACCACGCTTAATTAAAGCTGAAACAGTTGCCAAAATGAAACCAGGTTCAGTTGTTTTAGATATGGCTGTAGAAACAGGTGGAAATGTTGAGGGTTCTGTCTGTGGTGAAACGGTTGTGACTGAAAATGGTGTGAAAATTTTAGGTGTTCCGAATATTCCATCGACTGTTGCAACAGAAGCATCTGCACTTTATGCGCGTAATGTTTTTAATTTTGTTGAAACACTTTTTGATGCAGAAAAGAATTTTGTAATTAATCAAGAAGATGAAATTCAAAAAGCATTGCTTATTACTCATAGCGGCTCATTGCTATTCAAACGTGGTTAAGGAGAATTTTCATGGTTGAAACTATTACAATTTTTGTCTTAGCCATTTTTGTTGGTTACTACGTGGTTTGGGGTGTTACGCCTGCTTTACATACGCCGTTAATGGCAGTAACAAACGCACTTTCATCAATTATTATTGTAGGAGCAATGATTCAAACTGTTGGCTTACCTATGGTTGGTGTTGAAGGTAGTGTAGATTTCCAAACCATTAATGTTGTGAGTGTGTTAGGAGCAATTGCAGTATTTCTTGCAAGCATCAATATTTTTGGTGGCTTTGCAGTAACTGCACGTATGCTTGAAATGTTTAAACCAAAGCAAAAGAAAAAAGAGGGTTAAGACATGGATTTCATTCGAGAATATGCAGATTGGTTTTATCTTATTGGCGCCGTACTTTTTATTTTAACGCTACGAGGTTTATCTGGACCTAAAACAGCAATTGCAGGAAACCGCTACGGTATGATCGCAATGGCAATTGCAGTACTCACAACATTTTTTGTTGCTGAAAATCCTGTGGTTTGGATGATTGTAGGTGCAATGGTGCTAGGTGCAATTGTAGGTATTGCGCGTGCACGTACAGTACCAATGACACAAATGCCTGAAACAGTTGCATTAATGCACTCATTAGTGGGTCTGGCTGCGGTACTAATTGCAGTGGCTGCCATTATTCATAATAATGAATTAGCAAAAATGGATGCTAATTTACTTCAAGCAAATGGTGTTAACTTCCATGAGATGAGTAAAGTTCATTTATTTGAATTATTTGTAGGTTGTTTTGTTGGGGCAATTACCTTTACAGCATCTGTATTCGCTTACGGTAAATTGGCTGCAAAAAAATGGGCTAAGACTATTTCAGGTGCATGGGTTAAACCAGTTCAAGCATTGATTTTCATTGCGATGGTCGCAGCAGGTATTCATTTTTTCCTCACAGGAAATATGACCTCTTTCTGGGCAATGACGGGTCTTGCACTTGCATTTGGTTGGGTATGGATTGCGCCTGTAGGTGGCGGTGATATGCCAGTTGTTGTTTCACTACTGAATTCATTTTCAGGTTGGGCAGCAGCAGGTATTGGTTTTACCTTAGAAAATAATATGTTGATTGTTGCGGGTTCACTTGTAGGTTCATCAGGTGCAATTCTGTCTTACATTATGTGTAAAGCTATGAACCGTTCAATTATTAATGTTTTATTTGGTGGAGCAATGGGTGGAACAACCGTTGCTGTAGAAGCAGGAGATAAAGCACCACGTAATCATCGTTCTGGTTCGGCAGATGATGCAGGTTTCTTAATGTCGAATGCGGATAGCGTTGTGATTGTGCCAGGTTATGGTATGGCGCAAGGCCGTGCACAAAATGCAGTTAAAGAATTGGCTAATTTGTTAAAAGAACAAGGTGTAACTGTCCGTTTTGCAATTCATCCTGTAGCAGGTCGTATGCCGGGACACATGAATGTACTTTTAGCTGAAGCAGATGTACCTTATGAAGACATCTTGGAAATGGATGAAATTAATTCAGATTTCCCTGCAACGGATGTTGTACTTGTGATTGGTGCAAATGACGTTGTGAATCCAGCTGCAAAAGATGATCCGAACTCACCAATTTATGGTATGCCGATTTTAGAAGCACATAAGGCACGCACAATTATGGTAATTAAGCGTTCAATGGCAACTGGTTATGCAGGCTTAGACAATGATCTATTCTATAATGACAAAACAATGATGATTTTTGGTGATGCGAAAAAAGTGGTCGAAGATATGACAAAAGCCATTAATGGTAATGGTCACTAACCATCAATTTAGTTCATAAAAAAAACCGCCTTTGGGCGGTTTTTTTTATTTTAAAAATTGTATTAACTGTTCATTTAAAAGAGGAGATATTCTAGGAAATGGAGGATTTGTATGTTGTTGAAGCATAAAAAATCAGGTGTGTTTTTAATGGTGCACTAATAGATGAATAATCTTGTGAAAAATAAAAGCAAAAATCTTATATGTTCTTTTGCATACCATTATGAAATATGATTTATCTGTGAGTTTATGATTTTAAAGAGAATAAAAAATAGAAGAATAAATTGGCATATTTGTTGCAATTGCACGCTTCAATCTTGGGGGATTGTGCATGAAAAAAATAAATTATTTAGCATTGCTACTTATGGCAATGTGTTCTACGGCTTGGGCTGATGAGACAGTTGTAACAACAGCAAAAAATATTCAAGAAATACGTATTTCACTTGATAGTGTATGGGTCATTTTGGGGGGTATTTTAGTATTTTTCATGCAGGCAGGGTTTGCACTTGTGGAAAGTGGTTCTGTACGAAGTAAAAACACAGTCAATGTATTAATGAAAAACTATATGGATGCCTGTTTAGGCGGATTGGTTTTTTGGTTGGTTGGCTTTGGTTTAATGTTTGGTGTGAATTCTACAGGATGGTTCGGTTTTAGCCATTTTGCACCAAATGATTTAGAAGATTGGAATTGGAATTTATTATTTTTCCAAATGATGTTTGCTGCAACAGCGACAACAATCGCAAGTGGTGCAATGGCTGAGCGAATTCATTTTGTTGCGTATGTAGTGAGTGCAGTAGTTGTTTCAGGTTTTATTTATCCAGTATTTGGTAGTTGGGCTTGGGGTGGTTTGTTTAATGGAGAAGGTTGGTTAAAGCAGCTCGGATTTATTGATTTTGCAGGTTCAACGGTTGTGCATTCAATGGGTGGTTGGGTTGCATTTGCAGGAATTATTGTTTTAGGTCCACGTTTAGGTCGTTTTGGTAAAAATGGTCAAAGTCATTACTTAGCGGGTCATAACATGCCATTAGTAGCATTGGGTGGTTTTATTTTATGGTTGGCTTGGTTTGGTTTTAATGCAGGTTCGACAATTAATGCAGATGTGAGTATTGGTCGAATTGCACTAAATACACATTTAGCGGCATGTGCTTCGGCAGTCACCTATATGATTTACGCCTTACTTCGTGGTAAAGCAATTTTATTGAAAACAACCATTAATGCATCTTTGGGTGGATTAGTTGCTATTACTGCGGGTTGTGCATCAATGACACCAATTTACGCAGTTCTTACAGGTGCTTTTGCAGGTCTTGTGGTAAGTACTTTGCCATATTTAATGGAAAAATTACGCTTAGATGATGTGGTTGATGCAGTGACTGTACATGGTTTTTGTGGTGCTTGGGGAACGATGGCAGCCGGGTTATTCCTAGAAAACAATATGTTTAATTCGGATATTTTAATTGTTCAAGCATTGGGTGTGGTATCTGCATTTGCTTGGGGTTTTGGTGTGGCTTTTATCGTATTTAAAATTCTAAATATAGTGTTGGGCGGTTTGCGTGTAGAGAAGCAGCATGAGCAACGCGGTTTGGATTACACAGAACATGCCGAATTATCTTATCCAGAGTTTCAAAAAGATGTGACTTTTGAAACAGATAATATTCACAAGCGTCATTAAGGAGCTAAAACATGTCGAGCCAATTATTGAGCCGTACACAAAAGCGTGAGGCAATAGGTCGCGGTTTAAGTCCTTATATGAATGAGACAGCATTACAACAAGTCTTAAATTACTGGGAAGATGAATATGGTGATCAGCCTCCATTTGTATTGAATAAATTTTTGACGGAAATATGTAATACAGATGAGTTGCGCTTTTTTAAAAAGGATATTTTAAAGAAAGTATTAGGTGAGTTATCGTCTATTGAAAAAGATACTTTGCTTTATTCTTCAAAAGATTCGACATTAAATAATGTAGCTTTATCTAAACAAACCTATGATGCATTTATGTTTTTTGTTCAAGAGCTGTGTAAAACAGTACCTTTTAAGAACTTTGAAGAGTTTAATTTAGATGTATATAACGCTTTATCTCAGTCTAAGTTTGAGCTTTTAACGCATTCAAAAATCAATGAAAAGGTTTTTTTAGATTTTATACCTGTTGAGTCGTATGCAAACTTCATTACAGCATTGTATGAAGTATATTGTGAATATTTTGGACCACCCAAAGCAGACCATGTATATGCACAACTTAAAGAGAGAACAAAGCAAAACTATCCAAATGTAGATATGCATGTATTACTTTAATTTTAGATAAAAGATAAAAATTGAGACAATAAAAAAAGCGGCTATTGAGCCGCTTTTTTTATTGCTATATCGCTTAAACTGCAGATTCTGGAGTAGCGCGCCATAAGCTTTCTAAATCATAGAATTTACGAGCTGTTGGAAGCATTAAATGCACCACAACAAACCCAAGATCCACAAGGATCCACTCTGCATCACGCTCACCTTCAACACCAATAGGGCGGAAGCCAGCTTTACGTGCTTCTTCAGCAACGTTATCTGCAAGAGATTTAACATGACGAGTTGAAGTACCGCTCGCAATAACAATAGCATCTGCTACATTGCTAATGCTGCTAATATCGAGTTCAACAATTTCTTTTGCTTTTACATCTAGAAGAGCTTCGTGTACAACTTTCAAGCAAGCTTGTACGTCTTTACTTTGAGAATTCATTTTGAGATCGTGAGAATTAGAAGCGCCAGGCGATGGTTCTAAATTCATAAACGGTATAATTTCCTGACAATTAGGCATGTTCTAATATAGCTGTTTTTTAGCTAAAATTCAATCGAATCTATTTTTAGGTTCATGTAGCCTAAGCAAAATATTTCTTTTTCCAATCAAAAGAAAGCGTTGAGCTCTTTGATGGCTTGTATTCGGCGGCAACAAAACCTTCATATTTGCTATTCCTCAACCAATTAAAAAGTTCAGAATAAGCAATATTTGCTGTATCGGGTTCGTGTCTATTTGGGCAATCTGCGAATTGAATATGTCCAATTTCACCAATATTCTCTTGTAAAGCTTCTAAAACATTTTCTCCCATCATTGCCATATGGTAACAATCGAACTGCATTTTAAGTTTTGGGTTTTGAATTGCTTCAAGTATTTCTTGAGCTTGAGCAATATTTTGAACTAGAAACCGTGGCATATCTGTGCCATTAATCATTTCAAAAACAGGCTGAATATCATGTTCAGCAAACAAATGGCAAGCAAGTTTTAAGTTACTAGAAAGTGTATTTAAACAGGGTAAAAGGTCTGCATCTAATGGCTGTTTACCTGCCAAAATATTAATACTTGGCACATTGAGCGCAGTTGCATATTCAATAGCAAGTTTTAAAGCTTGATGAAATTCAGTTTCTTTACCAGGAATACCTGCTAAGCCGTTGCCACCTTGCATTAAATCTCCCGCAGGAACGTTAATCAGGCAGAGGCTTAAATCATGTTGTTTTAATTGGGCTTGAATATCTTCAATACTCAGCTCATAGGGAAATTGAATTTCAATATGTTGAAAACCGTGTTCTTTTGCTAAAGCAAAACGCTCAATCAGTGGAACTTCAGTAAAAATCATAGAAAGATTAACTGCGAGTTTAGACATGCGATAGCTCCTTAAATACTTTGTATGATTTTATTGGGGTTTAACATGTTGGATGACTGTGGCTAAATCTGCCTCAGAAAAACCGTGTTCTTGATGATCTTTGAGTTGAGATAAAGCAAGTGTTGCAACAGGAATATTTAGGCCAAATTGTTCGGCAAGTTTTATGGCATTGTTTAAATCTTTAGATAGCGTTTGAACTTTCCATTGCACAGGTTCAAAAGTATGCGTAGCCATGCGTGGTGCTAAAATTTGGAAGGGCTTTGAATCGGCAAAACCGCCTGCAAGTGCAGGGGCTAATAAAGTAGTATCCACACCAGATAAAGAGGCAAGTGCGACAGCTTCGGCAATTAAAGTACTGTTTGCAGCAACAATAAGTTGATTACAAATTTTTGTCGCTTGCCCTGTACCTGTATTGCCCATGCGTGTAACACGTTGTGAAAGTACATCATAAACAATAGTCAGATTTTCAATCACTTTTGCATCGCCACCTGCAAAAATGACTAAGCTACCTTGTTCTGCTCCTGCTGTTCCACCTGAAACAGGAGAGTCAATCCAAATAGCATCTTTGGTTTGAACTTGTTTTGCTAAAGACAAGGTTTTATCCACAGATAAACTAGAGAAATCCACAATGACTTGTTGGGGGTGTAGATTGTCGATAATTTGGTCAATTACAGCTTGAACTGAAAAATCATCTGCAAGGCACGAAAGAATAATGGGGTATTGTCCAATATCCTTTAAATGAAGTGGGGCTGCACCTTGAGCAACAAGGTCATCACAAGCAGATGCAGTTCTATTCCATACAGCAACGTGAAAACCCGCATTTAATAAGCGGGATGCCATACGCTTTCCCATTAATCCTATCCCTAAAAATGCGATTTTAGTGTATTGATCAAAAGTCATGGCAAATCCCTTTAAAGCTATTTCACTATTTATATTGGCGCGGTAAAAATTTAAGTTCAGGCTTTTTATCTTTCTTTCGGGCAATTTGGCTATTTTTGCCTAAAAGTAATTTTAATTGCCAAATTTTCTCTAAACGTAAAGATTTAGAGGGTTGATGCTCCATAGCATCGAGTACACGTTTAGATGCTGTTAACGCATCTGGAGAGCGTTGAATCATTTCATTTGCAATGGTTTGAGCACGAGCTAAAGGTGTTTCGTCTAAATGCGTAATTAAGCCAATTTCTTTGGCATATTCACCATCAAAAATACGTGCAGTTAATGTTAATTCTTTAGCTAAATCTAGACTAATGAGTCCTTTTAAGGAACGGCTTAAACCCATGTCTGGAACTAAGCCCCAACGGCTTTCCATAATCGACATTTGTGTTTTGGGATGAGCAATTCGAATATCGGATGCAAGAGCAAGTTGCATACCAGCACCAAAGCAAAAACCTTCAATCGCACTAATAACAGGAACAGGAAGTTCTTGCCAAATTAAGAATGCTTTTTGAAATAAACTTTGACCCGGTTTTATTAATTCCCAAGCAGCAAAGGCTTTATTTTTAGGGTTATTTAAGTCTGCTAAATCGATACCTGCACTAAAAACTTGAGCTTCACCAGTTAAAATAACGCATCGAAGTGAACGATCTTTTTTGAATCTTTCTGCTGTATTTACAAGTTCTTTGAGTAGCGCAAAGCTCATTGCATTACGTTTGTCAGGGCGGTTTAAGTAAACCGTAGCAATTCCATTGTCTTTTTCTATTCGAAGTAATGCCATATTAAAAACTCTTATTTAGCTTCGATTATGAGCATAGCATGTGCCTATATAAGATACATGACAGCACAGTCACATCCTAGCTATAGATATTGTCAATATTAGGTGAAAAGAGCTAGATATTTATGAGTTCAAGCGCCCTAAAATTTGTTTGGCTACATGATCTACTTGAAGAATAATTTCTTTCAACTCATTAAATTTATGCATAACTTCTTGTATAAATTGATCATCTGCCTTACGTCTTTCTTTACGTAAGGTAGAAACGAACTGCTCAAAGTTACTGGTAATTTCTTGTAAGCTTGGCGTGCCAACATAACGTGTTGCACCATGTAGTCGATGTAGGACATGCTCAAGCTGAGGGAAATCTTCCATTTCGATGAGTTGTTCAATTTCTTTAAGTTCAGCAGAAAAACTATCGGTTAGCATTTTAAGTAAATCTAGGGCTAAGTCTTCTTTGTTTGCGGCAAGCTGAATACATTGTTGCCAATTTAATATTTGAGGATCAATTGCATCAAGCGTTACTGATTTTTCAGTCAGTGATGCTTTATTTACAAAATTTGGTGATGTCCAATCCGTTAAAATTTGGATAATTTGTTCCATTTGAATTGGTTTAGTGACGTAATCATCCATGCCTGTTTTAAGCAGTTTTTGCTTTTCATCGGCAAGGGCATGTGCCGTTAAAGCAATAATAGGCAAGCGTTTATGATTCTCTAAAGTCGATTCTAAAGAACGAATAGCACGTGTAGTATCAATGCCAGACATGACGGGCATTTGAATATCCATAAAGACTAAATCGAAGGTTTTTTTATTATCTTCAAAGTTTTGTTCTAAAATTCCAAGAGCTTCTTGACCACTTAATGCTTTCGTTACTCTGACGTTCATTTCGCCTAATAGTGCTTCTAAAACAATGAGATTTGGAAGGTGATCATCAACGGCTAAGACATGTAAACCCTGTCCGTTAAATTCTTCAGTTTCAAGTTCTTCAAATGTATTTTCATTGTTGAGTAAGTGCGCTAAAGCAGAACGACTTAATGGTTGGTAAAGTGGTAATGCGCGATATTGATGAAGCAAATCTGGTTCTAAAGCCATTTGATAGCCATAAATACCAATTTTACCTTGGTATCTAGAACGAATTTCTTTCAGTAATGCTTCTGTGTCACCATTTTGGTCAAAAATAAGCCATGTGTTTTCAATGTTTTCGGACAATAAACTTAAACGACTAAAGAGGTCAATAATGGATGTCGCTTCAATATGATTGACTTTGTAGTCTTCTAAATAATGGCGCAAAATGTTGGCAGTAGCAGGGTGAGCCATAAATGATAAAACTTGGGTATTTTCAAAAGAAGGATGAACCGTAATTTCATCATCATCTGTACCCAACATTGCAGTAAACCAGAAGGTTGAACCTTTATCTGTAGGTGCGCGCTCTTGGTTATCTTCAAAACCAATTTGACCTTGCATAAGGTGTACAAGCTGTTTTGAAATGGCTAAGCCTAAGCCAGTTCCTCCAAATTGACGCGTGACAGAAGCATCACCTTGCGAGAATGATTCAAATAGACGTTTTCGATCTGTTCCGCTTAAACCAATTCCACTATCTTGCACACTGAAATGAACAAGACATTGTCCAATATCATCGTGTTCTATCCGTGCACGTACAATAATTTCACCATCTGGTGTGAACTTAATGGCATTGGAAATTAGATTCGTTAAAATTTGCTTAAAGCGAAGTGCATCGCCAATGACTTGTGTTGGCAAATCGTTAGCATAATAAAATGCCATGTTGATATGCTTTTGCGCAGCAAGTGGCGAGAGCATATCCATAACATCATAAATGGCTTCTTCTAAATCAAAAGGTGCTGTTTCTAACTCAAGTTTGCCTGCATCAATTTTAGAAAAATCTAAAACGTCATTGATGAGTGCAAGTAAATGTGCGGAAGATTTTCGAATAGTTTGTAAGTAAAGTTTTTGCTCATTACTCATGTTGTCCTGACGTAAGAGCAAATGAATAAAACCATCAATACTGTTTAAAGGTGTGCGTAATTCATGACTAATATTGGCCAAAAATACAGACTTAGATTGATTGGCTGAAATAGCTTGGTCACGTGCTTGACGATACGTGATATTTTGAACTTCTAATGTATCAAGTGTTCTTCTTAAGTCATCTTCAGTTTGTTCTGTATGTTCTTTTAGTTCTAAAAAACTAAAATGTAAGCGTTTTACTACGTTTGCAATATCACGTTGTAGTAAGCGTAACTCTCCCGTACTGTTAATCACCATATGTTGATCTAATGTATCGGCATTCAGACGTTGTAGTTGCATCCGAATTTCATACATTGGTGCAATCCAACGTCTAGAATAGAAATTTAAACACAGTAACAGTAAGAGTAAAGTGGTTAATCCTGTTGCAATTAAAACAATTAAAACGCGATAACGTGCAATTTGTAATGGCTGGTTATCAACCTCAATCATTAACCAAGTTGGTGAGGTTCCTGCATTCTGAATGGCTAATCCGTAAATGTTGCTATTTTTAGATTTAATTGGACCAATAAAATCAGTATTTTTAGTGAAATTTGGCCAAGGTGTTTGGGGTTGATAGCCACGGCTTAATAAAATTTGATTATTTAAATTGACAATTGCAGCCCGCGTCACATGTTTTTCATCCATGATACTTTGCATAAAAAACTGCGATTGAATAGATGCCAATTCAGGGTGGGTAAGTTGAGAAACAAAGGTTTCTGCAGCAATTTCATTACGCGTTAATATAGCCAAAGCCATTTGTTTTTGTTGTGACTTTGCAGCATTAGACGTTTCAGATAAAACAAGAACCGCGCCTACACATGCCAAAATGGTGATAGGAACAAAAATCAGTGCAATGAGCTGTCCATAAGCATGATTTAAATGAAGTCGTTTAAATAACTTTTTGTTGATATTTGACATGTTTAGATCAAGTTTTCGTTATGCAATTGAGTTTAGCATGCTTTTTTCAGCAGTTAATATTTTCATCTGTGAATTCAATAGATACTAAAGTAAAAAGATATCTAGGGAAATCCTTATAATATTTAAGTATTTTTCAAGCTAAATATTTAGAAGATAAGCGTTTGTTATTTGGTTATCTTTAGGAAAAAGTACTTAAAAGGATGCAGAATAAAGGTTTTTTTCATACAATATGCGCACCTCGATATAGGTGCATACAATGAGTAACACATCCCCAGATTTCCAAGCAGCCGATTTTTTATTAGACCATTATGTCGGAAAAACGCCATTAGTACGTTTACAGCGCCTTGCAAATCATACAAAAGCAACCGTTTTAGCAAAGCTTGAAGGTAATAATCCGGCAGGTTCTGTGAAAGACCGTCCTGCATATAACATGATTATGCAAGCGGAAAAACGAGGGCAAATAAAACCGGGTGATACGCTTATTGAAGCAACAAGTGGTAATACAGGTATTGCTTTAGCTATGGTTGCAGCAATGCGTGGCTATAAAATGACACTTATTATGCCTGCAAGTTCAAGCCAAGAGCGTAAAGATGCGATGCGTGCTTATGGCGCCGAACTTATTGAATCTGAAAACATGGAAGAAGCTCGTGATTTAGCTCTTCAAATGGAAAAAGAGGGTAAAGGTCTTGTTTTAAACCAATTTGGTAACCCAGATAATGTGGAAGCACATTACTTAACAACGGGGCCTGAAATTTGGCAACAAACAGGTGGTAAAATCACCCATTTCGTGAGTTCTATGGGAACAACAGGCACGATTATGGGGATTTCTAAATATTTAAAAGAACAAAATCCTGATATTCAAATTATTGGTTTACAACCTTCTGAAGGTTCAAATATTGCAGGTATTCGCCGTTGGCCTACAGAATATTTGCCTACAATTTTTGATGCTAAACGTGTAGACAGAATTATGGATATTCCGCAAATTGAAGCGGAAAAAACAGCACGTCAATTGGCACGTAAAGAAGGTATTAGTGCAGGTACATCTTCGGGTGGTGCTGCATGGGCTTCAATTAAAATTGCTGAAGAAAATCCAGATGCAGTTATTGTGTGCATTATTTGTGACCGTGGTGACCGTTACCTCTCTACTGGGTTATTCTCTGTAGTAGATCCTGAATAATAAGCTTGAGATAAAAATGCGCTTACCTGTTTTAATTTTTGATATAGAAACTCTTACCGACCTTAAATCGGGTGCGCATTTATATGGTTTAGATTTACCCGAAGCCGATCTTGAACAGGCGTTAATGAAACTTCGTCGTCAAGAAACGGGTATGGATTTTCCACGCTTACCTTTACATGAAATTGTCTGTATTTCAGGTTTATGGATAGATGAACTTGGTGCAATGAAATTATTTTCATTTAGCCGAGAACAATTTTCAGAAGCAGAAATTTTAAGAAAATTTTTGTCTATTTTTGATAAGAGGAATCCAACTTTAGTGAGTTGGAATGGCTCACAGTTTGATATTCCTGTAATTTTGTACCGTGCGATGTATCATGGTTTATCTGCACCAAGTTTGTTCGATCAAGGCGAAATTGATAGCCAAAAACGGTATAATAATTATCAGAACAGATACCATCACCGTCATATCGACTTAATGGATGTGATGGCAATGTTTAATGGTCGCAACTTCCAAAAGTTAGATGATATGGCACATTTACTTGGTTTTCCGGGTAAACGTGGCGATTCGGGTTATCATGTTCCTGAATACGTTAAAACTGAGCAATGGTTGAAATTAACCAGCTATTGCGAAGGTGATGTATTGAATACATGGCTTATTTATATTCGTTGGCTTTTGCTTAAAGGGCAGCTGAATGTGGAAGATCATCGCTTATGGATTCAAAGCACCATTGAGTATTTACAGTTGCAACCGCAACATGTCGATTTTTTACAAGTTTGGCGGAAAACCGCTCAGCATACGGAATTTACTTCCTCCGATTTCCCTTCTTCCCAAGATTAGGTACACATGAAACATAGAGCTAAACCTCGCACTACTCAACAAGCAATTTATACTTTTCAGGTTGAGTCACTCTCACACGAGGGGCGTGGTATAGCACACTATGGTTCACATCCTGATCATCCGAAAGAAAAACATGGTAAAAAAGTTTTTATTGGTTCTGCTTTACCTGGCGAAACAGTGAAGGCAAAAATTACTCGTGAAGTAAAAAAGTTAGAAGAAGCTGATTTTGTTGAATTGTTAAGTGAACCATCTGCAATTCGTGCAGAACCACAATGTCCACATTATGGAATTTGTGGTGGTTGTAATATGCAACATATTCAAAAAGATGAACAAATTTTATTAAAACAAAATGTATTGAAATCTCACTTAGAACATTTTGCAGCAATTCAACCTGAACAATGGTTGGCGCCATTACGTTCATTGCGTGAAGATTATCGTCGTAAAGCACGTGTAGGTGTACGTTATATCCCAAGTAAAGATAAACTTGTTGTTGGCTTTAGAGAGCGTGCGAGCAATCATTTAACCAATATTGACCGTTGTCTGGTACTCGATAAAGAGTTCGGTTCTTTAACGACCTTAAAACAGTTACTTCAAAGTTTAAAAGGCAAAGCAGACATTGGTCATGTAGAGCTGGCAATGGGTGATACAGAAATTGCACTATTGGTACGTCATACTGAAGAATTATGTGATGCAGATGTCAACGTATTAAAAGGTTTTGCGTTACATAAGAAGTGGCAGTTATATTTACAACCTGCAGGTGCAGAGTCTGTTCATCGAGTAGATGATGCTAAAACTGTAATGCGTTTGTATTATAGTCTGAGTGATTTTGATATTCAGTTTGCATTTCATCCTCTAGATTTTACGCAAGTAAATTCTACGATTAATCCGCAAATGGTGAAAATGGCATGTGAATTGCTTCAGCTTAAGGGTGGAGAACGAGTTCTAGATCTATTTTGTGGATTAGGAAATTTCTCATTGCCTTTAGCGCGTTGTGTTGGTGCAGACGGTGAAGTAGTTGCTGTTGAGGGTTCCGATGAAATGGTTCATCGTGGTGCTGAGAATGCGAAACTCAATGGTTTAAGTAATGTTAAATTTTATTCACAAGATTTAACAAAAGATTTTTCGCATCATTCTTGGGCAAATCAAGGTTTTGATGCATTATTGATTGACCCTCCACGTTCAGGTGCGGAAGAGGTTATGGGGTATGTGCCCAAGTTTGGTGCAAAAAAAATCGTTTATGTGTCGTGCAATCCTGCAACTCTTGCAAGGGATGCAAAATTGTTAGAGCAACAAGGCTATAAACTGAAAACAGCTGGCGTTATGGATATGTTTACTCATACGGGTCATGTTGAATCAATTGCATTGTTTGAGAAAGAACTCGCAATAAACGATTAATAAATAATGAAACATATAGAGGTAGGAGAAAGGTATGGTCACAGTACGTGAACAGCTTCCTGGACATTTCAACGAATTGTCTGAGGAAACGACTGTAGAACATGCCGAGCAAGCACGACAAGATGTGGCTGAATGGCTCAATCGTGTACGTGGCATATTAGATGGTGCTGCACTAGAGCGACTCGAAGAAGTTGCTAATTATATTTTAAAAAAGCAACTTGAAACGACGGTTAACCATCGCTCAAATACGCTAGATGCTGGCATTGAAATGGCAGATATTCTTGCGCATTTACATGCTGACGAAGACACCTTATCTGCTGCATTCCTTTATCGAAGTATCCGAGAGGGGTTGGTTTCGGTTGACGAAATACGCTCTTTGTTTGGCGAAGCTATATTTGCTTTGGTTAAGGGTACTTTGGCAATGGGGCGTTTGTCAGACTTAATTGAAAAAAATAAGCGTTTAGAAGATCACTTTAATAACAACCAACGTGAACATTTAACTGGCATTTATAAAATGCTCATTTCTGTAACGGAAGATGTTCGGGTGGTGCTGATTAAGCTTGCTGAACGTACGTATGCACTACGTGAGTTGGCACACTCTTCAAAAGAGCGTCAAGAGCGTGTTGCTCGAGAAATTTTAACAATTTATGCACCACTTGCACATCGTTTAGGTATTGCTCAGTTAAAGTGGGAGCTTGAAGATTTAGCTTTCCGTTATTTAGCACCAGATCGTTATAAAGAAATTGCAACACTTCTAAATGAAAAGCGTTTAGAGCGTGAGCAATATATTCAATTTGTGATTGATAAGTTAAAAAGCGAATTAGCTGATCATCAAATTGAAGCTGAAATTAATGGGCGAGTGAAACACATTTATTCGATTTATCGAAAAATGAAAAGTAAAAACCTCAGCTTTGATCAGCTTTATGATATTCGAGCATTACGTGTTTTGGTTAAAACAATTCCAGAGTGTTACCACAGCTTAGGTATTGTTCATCAAATTTGGCGTCATATTCCACATCAGTTTGATGACTATATTACTAATCCTAAAGCCAATGGATATCGTTCATTACATACAGCCGTTATTGCTGAAAATAAATCTCTAGAAGTGCAAATTCGTACGATGAGTATGCATGAAGAAGCAGAGCTAGGCGTATGTTCACACTTTAATTATAAAGAAGGTGCTAAAGCTACAGATCATTCATTTAATCATCGCTTACATTCATTGCGTTCGGTTCTTGAGCACTATCAAGAGCGTACAGATGCAAGTGCACATAAAGATGATAAAGATGAAGAAGATTTTGATCAAATTCAAGAATTTGAAGACTTTGAAAAGATTTATGTCTTTAGCCGTGATGGAGATATTAAAGAGTTACCACGCGGTTCTACGGTTTTAGATTTTGCATATCATGTTCATACGCAAGTTGGAAACAAGTGTTATGCAGCACGTGTTAACCAGCGTTATGTACCTTTAACGTATGCGTTAAAAACAGGTGAGCAGGTTGAAATTTTAACCAAAAAAGATCGTGAGCCAAACCGTGATTGGTTGGTGAACTCTCTAGGTTATATTAAAACTGCACGGGCACGTGACAAGTTGCGTCATTGGTTCCGTCAACAAGACCGTAGTAAGAATTTAGAGGTTGGTCGTGAGCTTTTAAATAAAGAACTTGCTCGTCTTGCTATTCATCCGAAGAGTATTGATTTAAGTGATTACTGTAGCCATTTCAACGTAAAACAGGGCGAAGATATTCTGATTGCTTTGGTGAATGGTGATATCAGCTTACATTCCTTAATTAATCAAGTGAATCGTCACATGCATTTAGATCAGGATGAGCCTGAGCTAGTGCTGAAACCGACGCTAAATCCTCGTGCGAGTCATACACTTTCTGCACATGGAATTTTGATTGATGGCTTAGATAATGTTGAGTTGCATATTGCTCAATGTTGCCAACCTGTTCATGGTGAATCAATTGCGGGTTACATTACTTTAAATCGTGGTGTAAGTATCCATAAAGTTGCCTGCCCTGATTATATTCGCATGATTGGGCAAGAGCCTGAACGTGCTGTAGAAGCAGATTGGGAAATGCAGCCAACACGTGGTCAAAGTGTGCAAATTGTCGTTGAAGCTTATGATAGACGTGGTTTGCTAAAAGATTTAACACAAGTTATTTTCTCTGATCAAATCAATATTCGACAGGTTAATACGATTTCTGAAGCAGATGGTATTGCCAATATGAAATTGTTAATTGAAGTGAAAGGACTTGCCCAATTGTCAAAACTATTGGCTCGATTGGAACAACAGCCTGGTATTATTAGCGCACGTCGTTTAGTTCAAGGAAACTAAATTTACATGTCAAGAAAACCCACAATTGTGGGTTTTCTTTTTTTTAGCGGTAAAAGATATTTTAATTTAAATAAAAATGGCTGATATCATATATTAATAATTTAAGCCTTAACCTTTATCTAAAAGTTAAGGCTAGTGATATAATTTCGCAGTTTTTATTATAGGTCATGCAAATGCATGAGGGGATAAGCATGAATGATACATATACAATGAAGATTAATATGTCTCAATTGCAAGCATGTCAGTTTGATATGGTTGCTTCATCACTTAGTAAAATTCCTCCTATGCAACGCCGCCGTTTATCTTCAATTGCAAAACTTGCTCTAGGTAATGCTTTATTGGCTTTGGAAAATAATACTGCGGACTATATTGTGTGGGTTTCACAATATGGTGATGAACAAAAAACATTTAAAATTTTAGAGGATGTATTACAAGGGCAAACGCCTTCTCCAACACAGTTTTCAACATCGGTACATAATGCAGTATCAGGTTTATATTCGATTTTGTGTGAAGATTCGACACCATCAACAAGCCTAGCTGGTACATGGAAGGATGCTGTTATTGAAGCGTATTCTTGGTTGAAAACAACTGAAAATAAAAATGCTAAAGTGCTCGTGGTTTATTATGATGAGCCACTTCCAGAAATATATAATGAACAACAAAATTTTGATGCAATTGCAATGTCTGCAATTTTTAGTTTAGCGCAAGAAAATTTAAGTTTAGAAATAGGTTATGCAAAAACTGAAAAATATGCAGCACTAGAAGCACAAGCATTTTTTGATTTTTGGCAGCAGCAAGATATTGTTCAATTTAATGCGTGGACAAAATGTTAAATATTAAAAATATAAAGAAAAAAGTCAATTATGCATGGCGTGTTGGTGCAACAGGTTTTAGTTTTGCAAGCTTTGGAATTGGTGGTGTGGCAATTGGTGGTTTAGCATCACCCATTATTTATTTAACGACCAAAGATCAAGAACAACGTAAAATAAAAACGCAGAAATTAATTAAGCATACCTTTAAAGGTTTTACTGAAATGATGGTAAAGCTGGGCGTTATGACTTATGAAATTGAGGGGTTGGAAAAACTTCAACAAAGCCGACAAGAGTTGGTGATTGCAAATCATCCAACCCTAATTGATGTTGTAATGTTGATTGGTTTAATGGAACAAGCCAATTGTGTTGTAAAACAAGCATTATGGTCAAACCCTTTTACGAGAGGTCCTGTGCAAGGTGCTGGTTATATTTTAAATGCGGGTTCTGAGAAATTCATTCACGATTGTGTGCATAAACTTTCGCAAAATGGAGCACCTTCATTATTGGTTTTTCCAGAGGGAACACGAACAGAGAAAAGCTCAATACTGAATGAATTCCAACGTGGAGCTGCAAATATTGCATTACGTGCAAATGTTCCTATCCGTCCTATTCTCGTGACTTGTACACCATCAACCCTGACTAAAAATGAAAAGTGGTATCATATTCCTTCAGAAGCTTTTCATATTAAAATAAAAGTTCTCGATGCATTTAATATTCAAGATGTTTTAGAAGATGTCAGTGTTAACCCTAAAAATGTACGTCTTCTAAATCATTATTTACATCAATTTTTTTACCAAGAGTTATCTTAAAATGAGCAATCTTGCTGATGAATTAAAGCAAATGATTATTGATGTTTTGGCCCTTGAAGATATCAGTGTAAATGATATTGAAACTGAAGCACCTCTTTTTGGTGATGGTTTGGGCTTGGACTCAATTGATGCTTTAGAATTGGGGTTAGCGCTGAAAAAGCGTTACAACATTCATTTGAATGCTGAATCTACTGAAACGAAACAATATTTTAAGTCAATTCAAAGCTTAGTGGCTTTGGTTGAAGCGCAAAAAACGGCATAAGGGGTTTTCATGCTGACTCAAGACCAAGTACTCGAAAAATTACGTGAATGGATGGAAGAGCTTTTTGAAATTGCTCCAGAAGATATTCAATTAGACTCTAATCTTGCAACTGACCTTGATGTCGATAGCATTGATGCAATTGATTTGGTTGTGAAAATTAAAGAGTTAACAGGTAAACAGGTAAATCCTGAAGACTTTAAAAATGTTCGTACCATTCAAGATGTTGTGACTGTTATTCAGAATATGTCTGCTGAATGAGTTGGCTACTAAAAGGGATTGTCACACTTGGGGTGATTCTGTATCCCTTTTTAGTGGGGTATAGCCTTGCAAATGGACAATATATTTGGGTTAGTTGTTTTTTAATTGGCTTTGGTATTTTACGTTTATTGTCCAAAGGTAATACATTGTTATGGCCCTTAACAGGCTTTGCAATTTTGTGTGGCGGTTTAAGTTTAGTTCTTAAAGATCATGCTTGGTTAAAACTATATCCTGTTTTTATGAGTGTGGGAGCATGCACAATTTTTGCTTCAACACTCATAAAACCACCATCAATGATTGAGCGTTTTGCACGTTTAGCAGAGCCAAATTTACCACCAGAAGGGGTGGTTTGGACAAAGAAAGTCACGGTAGTTTGGTGTGTTTTTTTTATCATTAATGCCTTGATTGCTCTATTTACTGTTGTATTTAGCTCAACTAAAGTTTGGGTGCTGTACAACGGTTTTATTTCCTATGTACTTATGGGAGTTTTGTTGCTTGGGGAATTTGTATTGCGAAAGCGTCAACAAAGGCTGCATGAATCGCAACACACCAATTAAGCAAAAGAAAAGAACGGAAACTTATGTCTTGTCATTTTGAAAATCATGTTCACTCATCCAATATTTTGTGTATTAAATCCGATTTAAGCACTGTAAGTTTTGCTCAGTTTTGGCAAGATGTTGCAGAGCAACAAGCACAAATAGAGCAGTTTAAAAATGAAATATGGGCACTTTGGGAACAAGACAGTTACGAATTCCTAGTCCTTTTATTTGCATCATTAAATGCGGAAAAACAAGTTTTATTACCGCCGCACAGAATTCGAGATTTAGAAGAAGAATTAGCTCAACAAGATATTCACTTTTTGACTCGGCAACCTGTGGTTCATAATGCTATATCAACCGTTCAAAGCTTTGATGATGCCTTTTTAGAAAATACCAATGTTTATTTCTACACTTCAGGTTCAACAGGTCAACCAAAAAAAATTCCACGTACGCTTGCACAACTATTTAATGAAGTTTCAGGTTTGGATGCAAGCTTTGCGTTAGCGGAAAAAGCTGTTGCTATAGCAACGGTAAGTCATCAACACATTTATGGTTTGTTGTTTAAACTGTTATGGCCACTTGCAAGTGGACGAGCTTTCTATCAAATACAGCTCGCATTTCCTGAAGATGTTGTCGATATTCAAAAGAAAATTGCACATTTAAAGATAGAAAATTATGTGATTTCGAGTCCAGCTTTATTAAAGCGCTGGACAGCTGATGTCATTCTTGAGCAGTGTATTACTGTATATTCATCGGGTGGTAAATTAGATTCAGGCGTACGTCCATTTGTAAATGCCCCCATTACAGAAGTATTTGGTAGTTCGGAAACAGGTGGTATTGCATATCGCCAAGAAGAAAATGCATTGTGGCAACCTTTTGCCAATGTTGATATTCGTTTAAGTGAACAACAAGAGCTTGCAGTAAAAGCAAACCATGCTTGTACTTCTGATTGGATTTTAACAGGTGATAAGGTTGAGTTAATTGATGAGCAAAATCCTAAAAGTTTGTTTAAATTATTAGGACGTTTAGATCGCATTGTAAAATTAGAAGAAAAACGCCTGAGTCTAGATGCGATTGAGCATAAAATTTCAAATCTTGATGTTGTTCAGCATAGTCATGTTCTTATCATTGAAAAAGAACATCGTCAGATTCTAGTATGTGTTGTCGTACTGACTGAAACAGCACGTGAACAACTCAAAAGAATAGGTAAAGCTTCGTTTGTTGCAGCGTTAAAGGCTCAGTTGAAAGACAAGCTCGAAACGATAGCAATTCCACGTCAGTGGCGCTTCATCACGCAATTGCCACAAAATGCACAATCTAAATTAAATAAGCAATATTTAAAGTCTTTGTTTGAACCAATGCTATTACCAGTTGTTTTAGAACAGCAATGGCAAGCGGAACAATGTGAGTTTAAGCTTGAATTTAGTCCTGAATTGGAATGTTTTAAGGGGCATTTTCCTAATTTTTCAATTTTCCCAGGGGTAGGGCAAATTGGATTTGTTCAGCATTTTGCCAAACAAAGCTGGTCAGACTTACTGTGGTGTAATGGTATGGAGCAAATAAAGTTTCAAGACCTGATTCATCCTTATACTGTATTAAAGCTAAGCCTGATCCGAAAATTACATAAAGTTAGTTTCGAAATGCGTATGGAAGATAAAATTATTGCATCAGGACGTTTATTGTTTACCGTTCAGTCAGATGATGTTGAGGTGAATTAAATGAAGCAATGTTTTGTTATACCTGTTTATAACCATCCATATTATTTAGAGGCTTTGGTTAGTTATTTGGCTCAATCTAAACTTCCAGCAATTTTAGTGAATGATGGAAGTGAAAAGGACTGCACAGATTTACTTCGTGGCTTGGCTCAAGCAAATGAATCTTGGGTTTATCTTGTTGAACATGAGCAAAATAAAGGTAAAGGCGAAGCTGTTATTACAGGATTGCGAAAAGCATATAGTTTAGGTTTTAGTCATGCACTACAGCTCGATTCTGATGGACAACATGATTGGAATGATGTGCAGCGCTTTTTAGATGCATCACAAATAAATCCACAAGCAATGGTAATTGGACAACCAATATTTGATGCATCTGTGCCTAAAAAACGTTTATATGGACGTTACGCAACACATATTTGGGTTTGGATTAATAGTTTGTCTTTTGAAATTAAAGACAGCATGTGTGGATTCCGTGTTTATCCATTAGGAAGTACAATTCAGCTTTTAGATAAAGCTTCTTTTCAGCCAAGAATGGGCTTTGATACTGAAATTTTAGTCCGTTTAAAATGGGAAAATGTCCCTTTTATTAATGTACCAACTAAGGTGATTTATCCTGAAGATGGGATTTCACATTTTAATGCGCTACGTGACAATATTGGTTTGACTAAAGCGCATTCGCGGTTGTTTGCAGGTATGCTTATTCGCTTACCTAAATTACTATATAACAAAATAAAGAGTTAAATTGTGAGCCAAAACAAACAAAACCAATGGAGTAACATTAAGGAGCGTGGTGGCATGCTTCCTTTAATGTTGATGCTTGGTTTTTACCGCTTAGGTGGGCGTTGGCTTTGTCGACTTGTTCTTCTCTTTGTTATTTTTTGGTATTGGATATTTTCAAAAGTTGCACGTGATGCATCTTTACAATATTTGCAAAAATTACATCAATTTTCGGGTAAAAACTCCCCCTTTCCAAAAGAGCCATCTTTAGGACATACCTATCTACATTTAATGCAATTTGCTGAATGTATTCTCGATAAAATTGAAGGTTGGTTAGGTCATATTGATGATTCAAAACTTGAACTTTCAGGGCATGAGCATTTTCGAGAGCATTACCAAAAAGGGGCAGTTATTGTTGTCTCTCATTTTGGCAATATTGAGTTATTACGAGCAATTAAATCTGATCACAGCCAAAAAATTAATGTTTTGGTGTATCAAAAGCATGCCACAAAATTTAATGAATTTTTAAAAAAATTAAATGCACATGCCGATGTTAATTTGGTTTCAGTAGATGAATTAGGTATAGAAACAGCCGTTGTTTTACAAGAAAAACTCGATCAGGGTGAATGGATTATTGTGGCAGCAGATCGAGTGCCTGTTCAATCAGATCGGGTTCAATCCGTTGAGTTTTTGGGTAAAGATGCCCATTGGCCACAAGGTGCATGGATTTTAGCAAATTTGCTGAAAGTACCTGTGTTGGCAGTTTTTTGTTATCGAATGAATGCAAAGTTTGAAGTGCATATTCATAAAATTGCAGATCAGCTTCAATTTCCTCGAAAAACACGCATGGAAGAAATGCAAAAAGTGATTCGACAGTATGTGATGCTTCTCGAGATGCACTGTGTACGCGTACCGTATCAATGGTTTAATTTTTATAATTTTTGGGTAAAGAAGTAATGAACGTGTTAGTGGTTGGAGAAACGCCTCTTTCAATTGAAGATGTTGTTGCAGTTGCAAGACAAGAAAAACAAGTTGCATTGCCAACAAGTGTTGCATGGTGTGAGCTTATTCAACGTGGTGCAGATTTCTTAGATCAACTTTTAGAAGATGAAGGGGTGATCTACGGTGTAACTACGGGCTATGGCGATTCTTGTCTCGTTGAAATTCCACCACATCAAGTCAATGAACTTCCACTTCATTTATCACGTTTTCATGGCTGTGGTTTAGGTCAAAATTTAGATTTAATTACAGCGCGTGCAGTTGTAGTGACACGTCTATGTTCTTTAGCTCGTGGTTATTCAGGTGTTTCTCATGCTTTGCTTGAGCGTTTGGTTTGGATGCTTAATGAAAATGTTATTCCAGTTATTCCTTCTGAAGGTTCAGTGGGGGCAAGTGGTGATTTAACGCCATTGTCTTATGTGGCAGGTGCATTGGTCGGTGAGCGTGATGTGTATTACCAAGGTAAGATTGTACCTATTGCAGAGGTATATGCTGAAAAAGAAATGCAAGCACATGTGATGCGTCCCAAAGAAGGTCTTGCACTCATGAACGGTACAGCCGTAATGACAGCAATTGCATGTTTGAACTATAAAAAAGCAGAACAAATTTCTTTGGCAAGCACTTGTATTACTGCGTTAAACGTACTTGCTTTAGAAGGTAATCCTAGTCACTTTGACGAAGTATTATTTGCTCAAAAACCGCATGTCGGTCAGCAACATATTGCGGCACAATTACGTGAATGGTTAAATAGCGAAGTACAAACGGAACACCAAAACTCACGTCTACAAGATCGTTATTCACTACGCTGTGCACCGCATATTATTGGTGTATTTGAGGATTCAAAAACATGGTTGCGCCAGTTTATTGAAAATGAGCTCAATTCAAGTAATGACAATCCATTGATTGATCCTGTGAATTTACGAGTGTTACATGGTGGGCATTTCTATGGTGGGCATATTGCTCAGGCCATGGATAGCCTAAAAATCATGATTGCTAATATTGCCGATTTAATGGATCGACAACTTGCACAGTTAGTTGACTATAAAATGAACAATGGTTTGCCACGCAATTTGACTGGGTCAAGTAATGAGCGTCTGCCGTTAAATCATGGTTTTAAAGCTGTACAAATAGGCGTTTCTGCTTGGACGGCTGAGGCTTTAAAACAAACACTTTCGGCTTCAATTTTTTCACGTTCAACAGAATGTCATAATCAAGATAAGGTGAGCATGGGAACAATTGCAGCACGTGATGCAACACGTGTGATTACTTTAACTGAACAAGTGATTGCGGCATTGAGTTGTGCAAGTGTTCAAGCGATTAAATTACGTGGCTTAGAGACAGAATTAAGTGCAACATTAATAGCATTTCAACAGTGGGTTCTTGAAAGCTTCAACTATGTAGATGAAGATCGACCTTTGCAGACAGAACTGCAAAATTTGGTTGATCGTTTTGAAAATCTTGAATTACAAAACACACTTACTGCTTCGTAAAACAGTTTTAAAATAGGAACTTGCTATGCATGCCGATGTAATTATTGAAGTGCCATTTCATGATGTAGATACTATGAATGTGGTTTGGCATGGGCATTATTTAAAGTATTTTGAGATTGCACGATGCAAACTACTCGATCAATTTCAATACAACTATAATGAAATGCGTCATTCAGGTTATGCATGGCCTGTCATTGAAAGCTATGTGCGTTATGTGCAAGGTATCGAATTTGCACAAAAAATTAAGGTACGTGCCATTTTGAAAGAGTGGGAAAATCGTTTGAAAATTGAATATCAAATATTCGATGCAGAAACCAACAAACGATTAACCAAAGGTTTTACGTCCCAAGTTGCAGTGAATATGGAAACTCGTGAAATGTGTTTTCAATCTCCGCAAATTTTAATAGACCATTTAAATGCATGGTCTGAATTTAAAGTGGGAGAGTTATCATGAAAAAAATAAACCTTAGCATGATGACATTCTTAAGCATGATTCTATCATTTATTATGTTTTTGATGACTTCGGCACATGCAGATAATACAGAGCTGAAACAAATTTTTAGCCAACTTTCATCAACACCTGTGGTGCGTGCAAATTTTGAACAGCATAAAAAATTGGCTTCAATTAATAAGACGTATGTTTCTAAAGGTAATGTTGTTTTTACTAAGCAAAATGGCGTGTTGTGGCAAATTCAGAGTCCTGTAAAAGCGGATTTAATTGTGAGTCCGAAAAAGCTTGTGCAAAAAACACAGCGTACATATAGCCAAATTGAGGTCGACAAAACACCTTATGGTTCTGTTACGACTATGTTTTTACAGTTGATGTCGGGTAATGAGGCTGCATTGGTGAAGAATTTTAATGTTGATTCAGTAAGTTATTCGCCATCTTCATGGAATGTAACGTTGTCACCGAAAAGCAGTCTATTTAAAAAGTTATTTGTAAAAGTGAATGCACAAGGTGGTCGATATGTCGATCGAATCGTGATTTATGAGCAAGCTAATAACAGTACTACTATTCGCTTTAGTCAGCAAACAGCACAACCACAAACTTTAACGGCAAACGAAAATGCACTTTTCCAATTGGCAAAATAAGTGCACGCTCATTTGGGTGATTGTACTTTGTGTAATTGCTCTGTTTTTGGGTGCGGCATGGCTTAAAAAAGACATTCATATTGAAACGAATATCTTTGCATTGTTACCCGAGTCTCATCAAGATGAGCGATTGGAAAAAGCCCAAAATTACGTGAGTAATCAACTCAACGATAAAGTATTTTTGGTGTTAGATGCGAAAGATGATGCATCTTTAGAAAAAGCGACTACACAAGTTGAAGATGCATTAAAAAATAATGCATTATTTAAGCCTCTAACAGCTCAGTTAAACACTGATGAGTTTGCCAAGTCGCTATATCTGCATAAAGCAGGTTTATTGAATGAAAATGACCGTAAATTATTAGAACAAAAAGATTATCAATCTTTGACAGAACAAAGCATGTTACAGCTGATGAGTCCGGGCATGCCAATTACTGCCGAACTTTTACAGCAAGATCCATTATTACTTTTTCCTCGTTATGCGATGGGTCTTTCAAGCTTACAAAATAATGCAGATATTACTTTGGAGCAGGGTTTTGCCACCATTCGAGATGATCAAGGTATTTCGAGATTATTGGTTATTGGACTTAAAGAAAGCCCATACAATATTGAATATCAAGAAAAAACGACACAATTTATTGAACATTTAACTCAGCAATTAAAGCAAGATCAGGTTCAACCACATTGGACAGGCACTTTGATGTTTGCCCAATTTGGTACAGATTCTGCAAAAAATGAAATTTCGACCATTGGTATTGGCTCGACTATTGGTGTGTTATTACTTGTCTGGTTTGGTTTTCGATCTATACGACCAATGTTGACAGAAATGGTTGCGGTGGGAACAGGTTGCTTGGTTGCATTTGCCATGACCTATTGGATTTTTGGTGAAATTCACCTCATGACTTTGGTTTTTGGTGCCAGCTTAATTGGTGTTTGTGTAGATTTCTCTTTTTACTTTATGGCAATGCAATCTCAGCATAGACATATTGATGGTTTTAAAGTTTTAGCACCAGTTCTACCAAGCTTATTTGTGGGCTTACTTACCACTTTGTTTGCTTATGTCGTTTTAAGTTTTACACCATTCCCTGGTTTTAAACAAATTGCTGTTTTTTCTATGGTTGGTTTAACAGCGGCTTGGATCACCAGTATTTTACTACTACCACGTTTGCCTGCACTAAATGCAGAACCAGCAATTAGAACTTTGGCTTTTATTGGTAAAACTCGAAACTTTGTTCAAGCCAAACCTAAGCTGCAATATGGTTTGATGGCAGGTATTTTAGTGGTTACGGGAGCAAGTTTATTCTTTGTACAAAGCAATGATGACATTCGCAATTTGCAAAGTATGGATAAAAGCTTAAAGCAGGAAGATCAATATGTACGTGATCGCTTTATGCAACAACAAGGTAGTGAATATTTTGTTGTAAGTGGAAAGTCTGAGAATGAATTAGAACAAAATGAACAGCAGCTTTTAACCAAATTAAAGTTATTGCAAGAATCAGACAAGTTGGAAAATTTCCAAGGTTTAGGACAGTGGTTACCATCTGTCGATCAGCAAAAGCAAAACGTAGCATTATTAATGCAGATTCCACGTGAAACATTAACTGAATATGCCCAAGCTATGCAGTTAAATGTGAATGATGTTCTGGCATGGCAATCATCATTAAAGCAACAACCCTTACTGACAGAACAGATCTTTAAAAACCATCCACTCGCATTTATGCAAATGGCACCAACAGAGCGATTGGTGATGTTGCAAGGTGTTAAGGATGATCGGGCGATTCAAGCTTTAGTGGGGCAAAATGTACAATTGTTACGTCCTGTACATCAGCTGTCTGAATTATTTAAAGAACATCGAGTTCATGCACAGTGGTTGTTATTAAGCGCAATTATTCTGCTTATGGTGGGCTTGGGGGTTTTATATGGAGTTAAATCGGTTTTACCACTTGTTTTACCCGTGACCATGGCATTAATGACAACATTTGCCATTCAAGCATGGTTAGGTGTTGAAATAAACTTATTCAGCATAATGGGGACATTTCTCATTATGGGGATAGGCGTAGATTATGCGATTTTCTATCGACATGGACATGATCATCCTCAAGTGGTTGGTATGGCGTTATTCCTTTGTATGATGTCGACATTCTTTGGCTTTGGATTACTGTCTTTTAGTCAAACCTATGCCATTCATTGTTTTGGTTTAACTGTTTTATTGGGCGTTATTTTTGCTTTTATTTACGCAACATTGTTTACACGTTCAGATGAAAAACATGTTGTTATTCAGCAATATCAGTCAAAGAGCTGATGGTGTGGGGAACAGTGCATGAGCACAATACAAAATACAGATGTCATTATTATTGGGGCGGGACCTTCAGGAAGTTCGGCAGCGACATTACTGAAGAAGAAAGGTTATGCGGTTACTATTATTGAGAAGCAATTTTTTCCAAGATTTTCGATAGGTGAATCTTTACTACCTCAATGTATGGTTTTTTTAGAAGAAGCTGGATTATTAGATACAGTTCGAGAACACGTAGACCAATATGCTTTTCAATTTAAAAATGGTGCTGCTTTTTTAAAGGGGAAAAAACGTAATTTTTACGATTTTACGCAAAAATTTAGTGAAGGCCCTGGAACAACTTGGCAAATACGCCGTGCCAATTTTGATCATCTATTGGCTCAACAAGCTGAGAAATTTGGTACAGATATTCGTTTTGGACATGAAGTTTTAGCAGTGGATGTTGAGTCTGAACAGCCCGTATTAACAGTAAAAGATGAACATGGTACAACATACCAAATTCAGGCAAAATTTTTATTAGATGCAAGTGGTTTTGGGCGTATTTTACCGAAACATTTGGATTTAGAAAGTCCATCAGACTTCCCCGTACGCCGTGCTGTATTTACACATATTGAAGATGGAATTTTGGATGACCCAGAGTTTGATCGTGAAAAAATCTTAATTACCGTTCATGAAAAAGACCCACGTGCATGGTATTGGCTTATTCCATTTGCCGATGGACGCTCATCTTTCGGTATTGTTGCGGAAGAAGATTTTTTTGAGAAATATGGTTTTGATGGTAGTGCAGATTATGATATTGCAGCTTTACAACGTCGTATTTTAGCAGATGATGACGCACTTTCTCATGTGCTTCGCAATGCAAAATTCGACACGCCTGTTCGTACACTTGTTGGCTATTCTGCAAATGTAAAACATTTGGCTCAACGCAATTATGCATTATTGGGTAATGCGGGTGAGTTTCTTGATCCAGTATTTTCTTCGGGTGTAACCATTGCTCTTAAATCATCAAGTATGGCAGTTCCTTTGGTCGATCGTTATCTACAAGGTGAAACGATAGATTGGATGGAGCAATATGAAAAACCTCTTCGTGCAGGTATTAATGTGTTCCGTGTTTATGTGGAGTCGTGGTATACGGGAGAGTTTCAAGATGTTGTATTCTCTAAAAAGCAAGATGATAAAGTGCGCCGTATGATTGCATCATTATTGGCAGGTTATGCTTGGGATGAAGCTAATCCAATTTATAAAAATGCAAAACGACGTTTAAGTACCATTGCTGAATATTGTCGTGAAGAATTATAAGAGAACGTTTTATTTATGGATTTGACCCAAGGTTTTAAATTATCAGGGATGATTTTGGTAATAGCACTGTCTTGCAGTGCTTGCCAAGTTTTGGTTCCAAAAGCACAAGGTTTAGTTGCACCGAGTTGGGTTGCACAGGCTTATCAACGTCAAGATCAAATTGAAGTTGAGTGGAATAAACGTAGCTTTAGCTTTTTACTGTACCAACAACAGCAAGGTAATCAATTGGAAATGATTGCTTTGAGTTTAACGGGACAGCAATTATTCAAACTCAGTTTTGATGGGCAAAAAGTTGATGTGCAACAACGTATAGATCAAATGAAATATCTTCCATTTGATTATGTGGTTCGTGACATTTTATATGCGACTTATCCAAATTTTGCAGACTATCAAAATGAAAGCGTACACCTGGAAAAGCAAGGGTCAATTGAAAAAATTTATATTCAACAACAGGTCGTATTAGAGATTTCTCATCGCTCAGATACAATTGACTTAAATAATGTGCAGGTGCCTTATCAAATGGTCATCAGTGCTATGAGTGACAGTTTAGAAAATGATGAGAATTTAGATGCTCAATAATATTCGTATCGATGGTCCTGCAGTTGGGATTCAATTTGGCGTAGGTTTATCTGCGTTAGGGGAAACAGCGGAGCAAGTTCAACATGCTTTGGTTTCTGAACGAAATACATTAAGTCAGTGCGTAGATTTTATTGAAGAAAAGAAAGTATGGGTTGGAGAATATTCTAGTCATCTAATTGCAGAAATTCCTAATGGTTTAGCTACTGAAGATTCTCGAAATTTACGCTTTGCTTTAACCGCATTACAAAAAATTGAAGCTGATATTCGTCACTATACAAATCAATTTCATCCAGCACGTTTAGCTATTGTTATGGGAACGTCCACTTCAGGAATTGCTGATAATGAAAAAGTGTTGAAACAGCATTTTTTATATCAAAAAGAAATTGAAATTTCACATCAAAAACAGCAAATGGGAAGTTTAGCAAAAGACTTACAGCAATATTTAGGCTGGAGTGGACCTGCTTATACAATTTCAACAGCATGTTCATCGAGTGCAAAAGCCATGGCTGCGGGACAGCGGTTATTAAATTCAGGTTTGGTCGATGCTGTTTTGGTGGGTGGTGTAGATACATTATGTCAGCTTACTTTAAATGGTTTTAATAGCTTAGAAAGTTTATCTAATGGCATTTGTCAGCCATGCGGAAAACAACGTGATGGTATTAATATTGGTGAAGCGGCAGCATTATTTTTGATGTCGAAAGAATCTGCACCAGTCATGTTGATGGGGGCGGGAGAGTCAATGGATGCTTGGCATATTTCTGCACCACATCCTGATGGTAAGGGGGCCACAGAAGCTATGCAAAAAGCTTTGGTAATGGCAGGCTTAGATAGTTCTGAAATTGGTTACTTAAATATGCATGGCACATCGACACTGCAAAATGATGCGATGGAAATTAAAGCAGTACAGAAGGTTTTTAAAAGTGACGATGTAGCTTTAAGTAGTACCAAACATAAAACAGGGCACTGCTTAGGTGCAGCGGGGGCAATAGAGGCCTATATTTGTCAGCAAATATTGTTAGATCAATCTTGGTTGCCACTGCATCATTCAGGCGTATTAGATCCTGAGCTAGATGATCAGAACTATGTATTAGATCCACAATTAAAAGCACCTCTTTATTATGCAATGAGTAATTCTTTTGCATTTGGTGGTAGCAATATTAGTTTAATTTTTGGAAGGCATTTTTAGAATATGATGAATGCTATTGATTTTATTCCACACGATAAACCTATGGTTTTTGTGGATCACTTACTTGAAGCTGATGAGTTAAAAGCAACAGCTGAACTAATAATTACACCAGATTTAATGTTTTGTGAAGCGCAAGGTTTACCGACTTGGGCAAGTATTGAAATTATGGCACAAACAGTAAGTGCTTATGCAGGATATAGAGGGAAGCAGGCTGGTAATGCAAAACCTAAAATAGGTTTTTTACTTGGCACTCGAAAAATGCAGCTTCCTATTGCTTATTTTGCATTAAATGAAGTGTTGGTCATTCATGTAGAACAAAGTTATTTGCATGAGGGCTTAGGACAATTTCAATGCATTATTCAATATAAAGAACATGAAATTTCAGCCATGCTGAGTGTATATGAACCTCCAGAAGTTGATCAAATAGTTGGGAATTTAACGTGAATAAAAGAATATTGGTAACAGGATCAAGTCGGGGAATTGGTAAGGCAATTGCTTTGCAACTTGCACAAGCAGGTTTTGATGTCACTGTTCATGCTAGATCACGTTTACAAGAAGCAGAAGCCGTTGTTGCTGAAATTCAGGCTTTAGGACAACAAAGCCACGTTCTTATGTTTGATGTAAATGAGCGTGAAAAAATTGCTGAAATGTTAGAGCAAGATATTGCTGAGCATGGAGCATTTTATGGTGTTGTATTAAATGCAGGTTTAACACGTGATGGTGCATTTCCAGCATTGACAGATGATGATTGGGATCAGGTCGTAGATACATCACTTCATGGTTTTTATAACGTATTAAAACCACTCATCATGCCAATGATTCGTTTGAAGAAAGGTGGTCGTATTGTGACTTTATCTTCAGTATCAGGCGTTATGGGGAATCGTGGTCAAGTTAATTATAGTGCAGCGAAAGCAGGCTTAATTGGTGCGACTAAAGCGCTGGCACTTGAATTGGCCAAGCGAAAAATTACAGTGAACTGTGTTGCACCAGGTTTAATTGAAACTGAAATGGTCACAGAAGAAGTTAAAGAACATGCGTTAAAAATGATTCCATTACAACGCATGGGGCAAGTTGATGAAGTTGCAAAAGTCGTTAAATTCTTATGTAGCGATGATGCAAGTTATATCACTCGCCAAGTCATTTCAGTGAATGGGGGATTGATCTAATGAAACGTGTTGTAGTGACAGGAATGTCGGGAATAACCTCTTTAGGTGAAACAGCAGATCAAATTTTTGAGCAATTTGCTCAAGGCAAAAGCGGTATTCGCTATATGCCTGACTGGGAAATTTTTACAGACTTACGTAGTAAACTTGGTGGACCTGTCGAATCTTTTACAGTGCCTAAGCATTTTAATCGTAAAGTTACACGTGGGATGGGGCGTGTCGCTTTGATGTCTGTTATTTGTGCTGAAAAAGCTTTGGAAGATTCAGGTCTATTAAACGATCCTATATTACAAAGCGGTGAAGCGGGTGTGGCGTATGGTTCATCTGCAGGAAGTGTAGATGCTGTTCGTGAATTTGGTGCAATGTTGTTAGATAACAATATGAACCAACTCAATGCGACTACATATATTCGAATGATGTCTCATACATCCGCTGTGAATATGACCGTGTATTTTGGTTTAAAAGGTTTAACTTTACCTACTTCAAGTGCCTGTACTTCGGGTTCAATGGCAATTGGGCAGGCTTATGAGGCGATCAAATACGGTAAACAAACTGTGATGTTAGCAGGTGGTGCTGAAGAGTTAAGTTCAGCAGGTTCGGCTGTATTTGATGTATTACTTGCGACAAGTACTAAAAATGATCATCCTGAAAAAAAACCACGACCATTTGATAAGTCACGTGATGGTTTAGTTGTTGGTGAGGGTGCAGGTTGTTTGATTCTAGAAGAATATGAGCATGCGAAAGCACGTGGTGCGACAATTTATGCGGAAATTATTGGCTATGGTAGCAATACAGATGGTCAACATGTAACACGTCCAGATTCAGAAATGATGGGGCGATGCATGGAGCTTGCATTAAAGGATGCAAAAATTTCAGCGGAAGAAATTGACTATGTGAATGCACATGGTACATCAACAGATCAGGGCGATATTGCTGAGTCACAAGCTACAGCACGTACTCTTGGATGTAAGCCTATTAGTTCATTGAAAAGTTATTTTGGTCATACGCTTGGGGCATGTGGTGCTGTTGAAGCATGGTTGAGTATCGAGATGATGCATCGCAATCAATTTGTTCCAACATTAAATTTGGATGAAGTTGATGAAGCTTGTGGTGATTTGGACTATATCACTGGCGGATTACGTCCAATGCAAGCCAATATTATAATGAGTAACAACTTTGCTTTTGGCGGAATTAATACGTCAATTATTTTAAAACGTGAAAGTGAATAATACTTTCGGGGGTGGAATGAAGATTCAACATATCGTTTTATCGATAGTTTTGAGCTGTAGTACTTTAGCTCTTGTGGGATGTGGAAGTGGTGTTCGAATTTCTTCGTACCCACAGAAACAAATGATGGTTCGTGGAAACTTAACACCTGTAGATATTGAAGATCGTATTCGTGCTGCAATTGCACGTAATGCAAAAGCAGGTTGGTATGTAGAAAATTCTGATGTAAATAAGGTGACGGCAGGTTTTACTCATGGTCGTCATTATTTACAAGTAACGTATTTTGTTCACGGTAAGCAAGTATTTTCACAAATCACAGGTAGTCAAAATTTAAATCAAAAAGGCGATGTTATTCATAAGAATGCTATGGCTTGGAAACTTAAATTAGACAAACATGTTTATGCACAATTAATGCGTGTATAAGTACTTTAGGGATATATTTTTTATCTGAATTTACACTTTTGTCTTATGATTAGGTTGTAAGAAAAGGTGAAGGGTAAAAGATATTCCATAATAACAAGCAAAGAGGTTATACCATGTTATTGAAAAAAATCTGTTTAGTTACTGCATTAGGTTTGGTTGGCTTTACATCTGTTCAAGCTGCAGATAAGGTGCACAACTTTAATTTTAAAGAAGCTGTTGATCGTGCAGTTGCTGATGGTACTTTAGATGGTTCAGTGCGCTTTTTTTTAGCAGGAACACAGTCTGGTGGAAAGCTAATTGAAAAAGGTGTTGTTACCAATAAAAAAACCAATGGTTTTGCAAAATCTGCTGAAAATGCATGTGATCATGTGCTTCGTTCAGCATTGATTCAGTTACAAAATACAGCAAAAGCACGCGGTGCTAATGCAGTCACAAATATTGTAAGTTACTATAAGGCAAATACGTCTAAGAGCACTACAACATACGAATGCTATAAGGGTACAGCACTTGCTGGTGTTGCTTTAAAGGGCAATCTTGTTAAGTTCTAAGCAGGACTTGAGTTGAGCCAATGAAAAAGCAAAGATTAATTAATATCCATGTACATTCATTGGCACAACTTATTGCAAAATCGAAATCCAACTTTTCTGATATTCGATCATTTAATTTTTATAAAAAAGAACAGATTTATACGCAGCGTAATCAATATTTGTCTAGTGAATTAAATACTGAAGTTTCGAATGCAGATATTGTGTCAACAGAATTTGGTAAGCCTTATTTAGAGCATCATCCAAAGTTTTATTTTAATCATAGTCATAGTCAAAAAAATTATGCTTTGGCACTCAGTCATTCTGTACAAGATTTGGGTGTTGATATTGAGGACTTAGACCGTAAAGTGCGTTTTGAAGCTTTAGCTCAACATGCTTTTCATCCTAAAGAATTAGAAACTTGGAATAGCTTAGAACAGCAAAAAGAATATTGGTTTAAAGTGTGGACAACCAAAGAAGCTGTACTAAAAGCAGCAGGTTTAGGTATTCGAATTAATTTAAATGAGTTTGATACGCAAGTCCATCCTGAACAAAATGGGGGGATGTGTCATCATCCTCAAATAGGTACATTCGCTTTCCAAAACTTCCAGCTTGGTCATGTTATGTTAACGGTTGCTTGGCGTTCAGAGCAGTCTTGTAAAGGCTTTAACCTAGCCCAAATACAAATTTATCAGCATTAAAAAAGCCCATCCTAAGATGAGCTTTTGATGAAATTAGACATCTACTTAGTGAGTTTCTTCTTCTTCAAACTCAGGTTTTACTTGAACAATGAAGTCTTGACGGTTGATACCACGCCATAAAGCGAATGCAGTACCAATGTAGATAGATGAATATGTACCTACAAAAACACCAACAAACATTGCAACAGAGAACCATTTAAGACCATCACCACCCATTAACATCATTGCAATAACAACAAGCAATAAAGTCATAGATGTATGAATGGTACGACGTAAAGTTTCAGTCAATGCAATATTGATGATTTCTAATGGCGAAGCACCACGAATTTTACGGAAGTTTTCACGAATACGGTCTGACACAACAATGTTATCGTTGAGTGAGAAACCAATAATTGCAAGTAACGCCGCAAGAACTGTTAAGTCGAAAGGCCACTGCATCATGGCGAAAATACCCAAAGTCACCACAATATCGTGGAACAATGAAAGTACAGCACCCATTGCAAGCTTAAATTCGAAGCGGATTGTGACGTAAACAAGCATTAATAGTAATGCTAAAGCAACTGCTCCAGCAGAGCGTAAATAAAGCTCATTACCAACTTGACCACCAACCACATCAATTTTATTTACAACTGCTGGATTACCAGGGAGTTGTACCGCTGTATTGATGACGTTATTTAGGTCTTCCACAGACATGTCTGCTTGTACGGGCATACGCACCATTAAGTCTTGGTTTGAACCTAATGTTTGCACAACAGGATCACGGAAACCCGATTTAGTTAATGCAGCAGAAACCTCAGTTGCTTGAACGGGTTTGCTGTAGTTAAGCTCAGCAGCGATACCACCCGTAAAATCTAAACCTAGATTTAGACCTTTGGTTGCAATAAAGAAGATACTTGCTACTGTTAAAAAAATTGAGATCAATGCCATAGGCACTGCAACTTTCATAAACGGAATAACACGTTCTTCTTCAGGGCGACCGTATTTTTTTGAATCTAGTTGAGTATTATCAGTCATCATTGATCTCCTAAATGCTCAACTTTTTCAAGTTACGTTTTTTGCCATAAATAATTTGAACAATTGCGCGTGTTACCGTAATGGCAGTGAACATCGAACAAATGATACCAATCATTAGTGTTACAGCGAAGCCTTTAATAGGACCTGTACCAATAGCAAATAAGATAAATGCAACAAGGAATGTGGTTAAGTTTGAGTCAAAAATGGTGTTATACGCACGATCATAACCTGCCACAATGGCTTGTTTAGGAGAGGCTCCCCATTTCATTTCTTCTCTTATTCGCTCACAAATAAGTACGTTGGCATCGACCGCCATACCAATGGTAATCACAATACCTGCAATACCAGGGAGGGTGAGAGAAGCACCAAGCCAAGACATAACTGTTAAAATCATAGCAAGGTTAAGTACAAGCGCAAAGTTGGCGATGAGGCCAAATAGACGGAAGAATACAACCATCCAAATTGCAACAAGTAAGAAACCAATTTGAGTAGAAAGAACACCTTTGTCGATGTTTTCTTGACCTAAACTTGGACCAATAACACGCTCTTCAACAAAATACATTGGCGCTGCTAAAGCACCTGCACGTAGCATTAATGCAAGCTCAGCTGCTTCTTGAGGAGAATCTAGACCTGTAATACGGAATTGCGAGCCTAATACAGCTTGAATGGTTGCAGCATTAATAACAACAGATTCTGTATATGGTGTACGTACTTCAGTCTGTGCACCAGTTACAGGATCTTTAACGTAGCTAATCTTTTGTTTGTTCTCAATGAACAATACAGCCATACGTTTGCCAACAGCATTACGTGTGGCATCAGACATTAACTTACCACCAGAAGAATCTAGAGTAATGTTAACTTCAGCACCGCCAGAATCTTGGCTAAAACCTGAAGATGCATTTTGAACGCGTTCACCTGTTAAAATACGGCTACGGTTTAAAAGTAATTCACGACCACTGTCTAGTGATTGGAAAGCGAATACTTCTGTACCTGGAGGTGCTTGATCTTTTAACTGACCCGTATAAGGGTCAATATGTTGATCGTTTAAGTCAGATACTAAACGGAATTCTAAGTTTGCTGTACGGCCTAATACACGTTTTGCTTCAGCAGTATCTTGTACACCAGGAAGTTCAACCACAATACGGTTGCTACCTTGAGTTTGTACAAGTGCTTCAGCTACACCTAACTCGTTAATACGATTACGTAAAGTCGTTAAGTTTTGGTTAACCGCATAAGACTGAATTTCTTGCTTACGAACATCTGTATAAGTTAAACGTAAAGTTGAACCATTCGTTGTTGCTACGGCTTGCTGTGTATATTCATTACCATTTCGGCGTAAGAAATCTGCAGCGGCATCGCGATCAGCGTTATCTGCGAATTGAACTGTGATGACATTGTTGTTTAGCGAAAGGCTATTGAATTTAATTTTGTTATCACGGAATTGACGACGTAAATCAGTTGCTGATGTTTCCATGCGCTGACTAATGGCTTTGTCCATATCTACTTCAAGTAAGAAGTGAACACCACCACGTAAATCTAGACCTAACTTCATTGGTTTTGCACCAATTTTTTGAAGCCATTCTGGAGTTGTAGGCGCAAGGTTAAGAGCAACAACATAATTGTCACCAAGGCCACGGCGCAAAGCATCTTTTGCTTTTAATTGTGCTTCAGACGAATCTAAGCGTAATAATGCCGCGTTGTTGGTGAAACTATTGTCATGACTGGCAATTTTTTCGCTTTTTAAAATTTGCTCTGCTTTTTGTACGATGCTTTGATCAATTTGGGTACCAGCTTTGGCACCAGAAATTTGAACAGCAGGTTCATCTGGATACAAACTTGGCAGGGCATATAATGTACTAATCACAAGAACAAATAGGATTAGTAGATATTTCCATGCTGGGTAACGCATTTATTTTCTTCTTAAAATGAAAAAAGTCGTGCGAATCGCACGACTTTTTTTTGATTAAAGATTATTTAATGTGCCTTCAGGAAGAACTGAAATCACGCTTGCACGTTGAATTTTTACTTCAACACCACGGTTCAATTCAACAACAGCGAAATCACCTTCGATCTTAAGGACTTTACCCATAAGACCACCAGCAAAAACTACTTCACTACCAACACCTAAGCTTTCAACTAATGCGCGGTGTTCTTTAGCACGTTTAGACTGAGGACGCCAAATAAGGAAGTAAAAGATTGCAACGAATACAGCAATCATACCTAAGTTAGCAATTAGGCTAGGCTGTTGTGAAGCTTCGCCCGCTGCATGAGCAGTAGAAATGAAAAGACTCATTTGATTTTCCTAAAATAAAAAAGCAGTAATTAACTAAATGATAATAAATTAACTTGATAGCAATTTACCTTGTCTTTTTCTTCAGCGCAAACACTGAAATATTAATCTTGAGGACAAGGTGGAACTTCTAAGCCACGACGAGCATAAAAATCTGCTACAAATTCATCGAATGTGCCGTTATCTAGTGCATCACGCATAGTTTCTGCAAGACGCAGGTAATAACGTAAGTTATGAATTGTGCCCAACATAGAAGCCAACATTTCACCGCATTTTTCTAAATGGAATAAATAAGAGCGAGTGAAGTTTGTGCAAGTGTAGCAATCGCAATGAGGATCAAGTGGGCTTTGGTCATGACGATATTTAGCATTACGAATTCGAACCAAGCCATCTGTCACAAAGTAGTGACCATTACGTGCATTTCGTGTTGGCATAACACAGTCAAACATATCGACACCACGGCGCACGGCTTCTACGATATCTTCAGGTTTACCTACACCCATTAAGTAACGTGGCTTATCTGCTGGCATTTGCTCAGGTAGATAATCCAGTACTTTAATCATTTCTTCTTTTGGCTCACCTACAGATAAACCACCAATTGCATAACCATCAAAGTCGATGTCGAGTAGACCTTTTAGTGATTCCTCACGAAGATCTTCATACATACCACCTTGAATAATACCAAATAGGGCATTGCGGTTTTTTAATACGTCATGATGTTGAGTTTTACAACGCTTTGCCCAGCGTAAAGAAAGCTGTAAAGATTTTTGAGCTTCTTCACGTGTAGCAGGGTAAGGCGTACATTCATCAAAAATCATCACAATGTCAGAATTCAATGTATGTTGAATATCCATTGAAATTTCAGGAGAAAGGAAAACTTTTGAACCATCAATAGGAGATCGGAAAGTTACACCTTCTTCTTTAATTTTACGCATAGCACCAAGGCTAAACACTTGGAAACCACCCGAATCTGTAAGAATAGGGTTATTCCATTTCATGAATTCATGTAAACCGCCGTGTTCACGGATTACATCTAAACCTGGGCGTAAATATAAATGGAAGGTATTACCAAGAATGACTTGAGATTTAATTTCTTCAACATCACGAGGAAGCATGCCTTTTACTGTACCGTAAGTACCAACAGGCATAAACATCGGCGTTTCAACAACACCATGTTCAAGTGTTAAACGACCACGTCGAGCACGACCCGACTGACCTAATTTTTCAAACTTCATATACGTTCCGAAATCGAGGCGAAAAAACAGTTCGCTGATTAAATGTGCTAAAAGTTCAATATTTTCCTAGATTCTGCTATGAAACGCTAGCTTTATTGAGTTTTAACTCTGTTATTTTTGTTTATGGAAATTAATTTTTTGAATAGGAGTGCTTAAGCATTCAAGTTTATTCATTAAAAAACCCAATATCAAAGGTTTTAGATATTGGGTTTTTACGATCTCATAAAATGAGATCATTCTTAGAGTTTGCTAAGAATATTTAACTTTTAAATTGGTCAATCAGCATGGCATCGCCATAGCTAAAGAAGCGATATTTCTCTGCAACAGCATGATGATATGCATTCAAAATATTTTCTTGATTTGACAGAGCAGAAACAAGCATAAGCAATGTAGATTCAGGTAAGTGGAAGTTTGTAATTAAACGATCAACTACCTTGAATTCATAACCTGGATAAATGAAGATTTGAGTGTCTCCAGTCCAACCTTTTAATTCACCACCATTGGCTTGAGCAGCACTTTCCGTTGCACGAGTTGCAGTTGTTCCTACAGCAATAACTTTATTACCACGAGCTTTTGTTTCTTTAATCAACTGCATTGATTCATCGGAAACTTGGCACCATTCACTGTGCATAATATGATTTTCGATGTCATTGGTACGAACAGGTAAGAAAGTACCCGCGCCAACGTGAAGCGTGACAAATGTTTTATTAATCCCTTTTGCTTCTAATTGATCTAAAAGTGCTTGGTCGAAATGAAGACTGGCTGTTGGTGCTGCAACACTAGCAAGTTTCGTTGGATCGTTAAAAACAGTTTGATAGCGTGTTGTATCAATATCTTCAGCTTCACGATTGAAATATGGCGGAATAGGGAGCTTTCCGTATTTATCGAGTACATCTAAAATAGGTTGAGAAAACTCAACAATAAATAGATTTTCGTGACGACCTGTTACCGTGACCTTAACCTCATCTACACCAATAAATAATTCAGCACCTGCTTTAGGTGAATTACTTGCTTTGATGTGACAGTGTGCAACAAATTGATCTTGCATACGCTCAACAAGAACTTCTACAGCTCCGCCACTTGCTCGTTTACCTTTTAAGCGAGCCTTCATGACTTTGGTGTCGTTTAATACAAGTAAATCACCAGGTTCTAGTAAATTTAAAATGTCGGTGAAATGAAGGTCTTGGTACTGACCTTGTGCATTTAAATGTAAAAGGCGAGAAGCACTACGAGTTTCAAGAGGGTAGCGAGCAATAAGCTCATCTGGGAGATCGAAATTAAAATCGGAAAGTTGCATGATGAAATAGAACAAACACATATATTAAAACTGGGCTTAGTATATGCTTTTTTAAGTTTTATAGATGATATTGATTGATTATAAGTCAAAAAAAATAAGACTGATTTAAAAATATACAAATGTTTTAAACTTGCGTTGACAAGTTTTTGAAATAGAGTAATATAGCCGCATCCCGAGGTGGTGAAATTGGTAGACGCGGTGGATTCAAAATCCACTATCAGAGATGATGTGTCGGTTCGAGTCCGACCCTCGGGACCATCTACCTAAAAAGGCTCTAAGCAAATTAAGACTTAGAGCCTTTTTTATTGCCTGTAATTTACTATTTTATTATTTTTTCTAGTATTGGGCATGTCACGGATTAGATATTATGAACTTTATAAGCCAATATATTTACTGTTAAGTTTTATAAAAATGAAGGCAAATGATCTAATTTATGGTCTAGTATATAAATTGAATCTGATATTTAAAATTTAGATATCTTTAGGTATTCGCAAAATAATAATGTCGTTTTAGAATAACTTTATGTTAAAAATATTACAGTTTTTAGATGAATAATGAAGTGTCATTTACATCATTATTTTAGTCATTATAAGTATTAAATTTTTATGAGATTAGAAGGAATCTAACATGAAATCATTTTTAAAAACGAGAAGTGTTTATAGTGGAATGGTTCGATTGTTGGATGCTTTTTGTGAGCAGAATAATTTAAAAACACCAGTACATAGTATTTATGATCTTGATGATAGAGTGATTTTTAGTCGTTGGTTGAGAAAACTCAAATATGTAGATCAACAGTACGGTAAAGAGGGAATCGGCTTAGAAATTGCGAAGTTAAGTCATCCAAGTCATTTAGGTGTTTCATTGTATATCGCTGCATCTTGCAAAAGCTTAAAAAGCTATACAGAGCTACCACTACAGTATATTTCGGTGTGGTATGACTATATGTATAAAGATGTAGAAACGATAGGTGATCAGGTTCAGGTTTCGTGGGGAAAACCTGCTTATTACAGTGCTGGTTTACATGTTCGTGAAACAGCAATTTCAGAAGAATTACAAGTTGCAATTATTTATCAAAGACTATTAAAACTCTTTCAAGGAAATTATGAGCTTTTCACTAAAGTTGAGCTTGCTATTCCTAAACCCAAAAGGCTTTGTTGCACAAACCTAGCATGGAAGGCTTATTCAGCAATATAATTTCAAAATGAATAAACCTGCCCCTAAAATCTATCGTACAACCAATTGGTCATCCTATAATCGAGCCTTAATCAACCGGGGTAATATTTCCATTTGGTTTGATCCAAAGACCCAGTGGTATGCACAATCACAAGGCAAGCAAGGTCGAAATCAGACCTACTCCGATACAGCGATTCAATGCTGCTTAATGATCAAATCTCTATTTCGACTCTCTTTACGTATGGTCACAGGTTTTGTTCAAAGTCTGATTAAACTCTCTGGATTAGATTGGACAGCGCCGGATTACACTACGCTTTGCAGAAGACAAAAACATATTGATATTGCGATTAGCTATGAAAAAAGTAGTGATGGTCTGCATCTACTCGTAGACTCTACTGGTTTGAAGTTTCTAGGTGAAGGTGAATGGAAATGCAAGAAACATGGGGCTGAATATCGTCGTCAATGGCGTAAGCTGCATATTGCTATAGATGCTAAAACTCTTCAAATACGTGCTGTACAGCTCACTACAAATGATGTTGGTGATTCTCAAGTACTTGAAGATTTACTTTCTCAAATTCCCTTGGATGAGAAAATTGATTCTGTTTATACAGATGGTGCTTATGACACAAAGCATTGCCGACAAGTCATTTTAGATCGAGATGCACATGCGATCATTCCACCGAGGAAAAATGCAAAGCCTTGGAAAGATCAGCAAGCGAGGTCTATCGAGCGGAACGAGTTATTAAAGACAGTCAAACGTCTAGGTAGATCGCTTTGGAAAAAGTGGTCTGGTTATCACCGTCGGAGTTTGGTTGAAACGAAGATGCATTGCATCAAATTATTAGGCGATAAATTAACAGCAAGGAGTTTTCCTAGTCAGGTGAATGAGATCCACGCACGCATGGCAGTCTTGAATAAATTCACAGAATTAGGTCGTCCTCATACCCAAGTTGTCTCTTAAATTTGGCTCACCTAGGGGAGCTCAGCCTTTCAAGCCTTTATGCAACAAAGCC